>QIFJ01000100.1 GCA_003229755.1 Pseudomonadota bacterium | reverse complement strand
GGTACGGTGTCAGGAGGATCCTTAACGGCAAGGAGAGATCTCCCCACAAAGGTGTGGATATGGCCTCTCCTGAGGGCACTGCCATAAAGGCATCCAACGGCGCTGTCGTTTCCCTGGCCGAAGAGCTCTTGCTCTCGGGCAACACGGTAGTTCTGGACCACGGGTGGGGCGTGAGCACGATCTATGCTCACATGAGGACCGTAGCAGTAAAGGAAGGACAGATTGTCAGGCGCGGCCAGATCATCGGAGAAGTAGGATCAACAGGGAGAGCAAGTGGGCCTCATCTTCATTTCGGAGCCGAAATAAGGGGAGCCAGCATCGACCCGGTCTCTCTAGTGGAGATCAGATAGTAGATCCACCGGAAGGATCTTTTCCGGTATATTTTTTTGAGGCTGGCTTTTATGGCAGGCGGGTCGTTGGAAAGTTCCAAAAGGGAGATCCTGGATGGTTTCGACGAGTGAACCCATCTCCACGTCCTCTGAAGAAAAAACCGACGTATTCCTGTATCCTGGTACCCTTGGAGATTATCTCAAGCAGGCTGCGATCGTAACCTGCCTTGCTGCGGTCCTGTCATCATTTCTGATCGTCACTCTCGTAGCGGTTGACAGGCTTGTTCTGGGGGAAGTCCATGTAAAGCAGGTTCATCTTGTTCTCCTTGCCGGCCTGATAGCTGCCCTTGGATTTGGATCGGTGCTCATCTCTCTGTCCCTGGCGGAATTTGCCATTCGTCTGGATGGAGGTGGAATCAAGGTGAAGCGGTTGGGCAGGGAAGAGATCATAGGTTATGATGAGATAAGCAGAATTGAGAAAATACGGATTCCCGGATGGTGGCCGATCAAAGCGGATCTCCTGCCGAGAGGGGAAACAGCCCGGCATTTTATCAGGATCAGGAGGAAATCAGGCCCGGCAGTTACGTTTGCGGGTGGACTTGCGGGAGAGAATGACCTTATCAGGATCGTGGAAAAGAGACTCGACGGCCGCTCAAATTAGAAGCAAATGAGATAATATGTAATCCATCCATTAATTAATTGGTGAAATATCGGTATTAGTATATTCATCAGGCCGGGTTTTGGGTGTAATCACTCGGCTGCGCAACCCCCTTTTAGCTTCGCTTCGTGATTCACTAAAATCCCGGCCTGATTTGCATTCACTTTATATTGCCACCAAATGGTTTGGAGTTGATCCTGATGTTCAGAAGATTCGATGCAGAATCATATTTTTCGGCCATCCAGAGGCTGGTTGAGGAAAAGATCCTGAAGGCTCAGGCTGAAGGCGTTTTTGACAACCTTCCCGGAAAAGGTAAACCGTTACGATTTGAGCCTGGTCCTCCTGTCAACTCGTCTCTCAGGGTATCCTTCAAAATTCTCAGGAATGCCGGGATACTGCCCCCGGAGCTTGAGCTGCGCAGGGAGATTGGCAATCTCAGAGATCTCCTTTCCCATGTGGACAATGAAGGTGAGCTCAGGGAGCTTGTCAAGGAGCTTAACGAGAAGATCCTGGCTTATAATGTCATGTCGGGCAGGTCGATGGCAGGTGAGATCCAGCAGATATACGGAGAAAAGGTCGTTGAAAAACTGAAAAGCCGTCGGGCTCAGTATTATCTTGAGACACTTTCGGGCGAAAAAAACCAGAACAAATTTTAGTATGCCCGAAAGTGTCAGTTTCTAGTTTCTGGTTTCTAGTCAATCAACAACTATTCTCTGCTACGGATATGCATTTACTTGGAACCTGGAACCTGGAACCTGGAACACGGCCGGATCAATCAGTTCCCATTCCGGCCCGCCCGATGTAACGCTCAATTGTTTTACGGGTCAGCAGCACCAGCGGGAGCTCCTGAAAATCACCGGGGTTCATCCAGAGAAAGTCCAGATCATCCCGGACGTAGTGATGCGTTTCACCGTCGATCCGGGCCAGATGGTCAAAGGATATCTGGTGTAGATCTTCTCCGATATGTTCATTGGGTTCCAAAAAAGCAGGTTCGATGGAAAGCCCGGTGAGGTCCTTTACTTTCCTTTTCAGGCAGTCCTGTATTGTTTCACCCGGCTGGATCCTGCACCAGGGGATCGCATAGGCATAGTCATCGAGCTTTTTGACGAGGAGGATCTGACCCCTGTTGTTTACAATTATAATCCCTGCGTAGTTATCTATTCCCATGCCGTATCCTTCCCCAAGGCGCTATCTGTTGAAGATGATAATGTCATGGCCCTGTATGGTCAAGGACCTGCCCTGTTGTTCGCACCTCCGTTGCCGTGATATTATCAAGTTGCCTTGAAGTTCACCTTTTCTCTAAAAGGGCCTTCGGGCCCCTTCCATGATCCCTATCTTTATCTGCGTTTTTATCACACGGGCAGGGCGCTCCTGTTCGACCTCGGGGAACTTTATCCACTCGTTCCAAGGGATATTCTCAGGATCACCGACGTTTTTGTAAGCCACGCCCACATGGATCATTTTATAGGGTTCGACCATCTTGTCAGACTGCATCTGCCGCGAACCTCATCGCTGAACCTCTATGGTCCTCCCGGATTGATCGACCGCGTTGAGGGCAAGCTGTCCGGTTTCACCTGGAACCTGACCCGGGACTACCTCCTGAAAATTACGGTTAGAGAAACTGACGGTGATACCTGGAGCGCTTCGATATTCAGGGCGATCACCGGTTTTGCCAGGGAAGACCTTCAGTCTGAAACCTGCACGGGGATCCTTCTGGATGGGAGGCAGTTCGCAGTAACATTCCGGGTTCTCGATCATGGAATCCCATGCCTTGGTTTCCGCCTTGAGGAGAAGGTAAAGGTCAATATCCTGGCGGATGCCCTGAGGAACATGAATTTGATTGCCGGTCCCTGGCTGTCAGTACTGAAGGAAGCTGTAATTATGGGAAGTCCTGTGGGGACGGTTGTCAGGGTTAAGACCGGACAAGGGTCCGAAGAGATATCCTTAAAAGAACTCGGTGAGATCTACAAGATCACGAAAGGACATACAGTTGCCTATATCGTGGATGCAGCGGATACGGCCCAAAATGAAGAGAAGATCATCGAACTGTCATCTGGGGCTGATATACTTTATATGGAAGCTGCTTTTATCGATTCGGAAAAAGAGTTGGCAGCAGCGAGGAAACACCTGACAGCCAGAAGAGCTGGTGAATTGGCATCGGCAGCAGGTGTGAAATTCCTCAGGGTCTTTCATTTCTCGCCAAGGTACGAGGGAAAGGTGGACCAGGTATTGGCGGAGGCCGAAAAAGGAGCGGGGAAGAACGTCTCCGTCCATGCCGGGTGGAAGAACAGATAGGCGATAAATTCGCGATGTAAAAAAACCGGTCTTGCCGGAGTTTCAGAAAGATCCTCCCTGGTCTGAGAGATTGAATTGTCGGGAACAGGCAGTTATTCCTGAAATCATGCTAATATTCAACTTTTTCTTGACAAATCCGGTGAATTGAGTGAAATTTCACATTGAGGAAAGATTAACTTCTTCCTCACGGGGGGGCCCGGGATAGGTCATACTGTCCCGGGTTTTCTTTTGCTTTTTTTGCCCCATATGGGGCTGTTTCTAGTTTCTGGTTCCTGGTTTCCAGTAAACCAGCAACCAACAATTCATTAGGCGTCACTCATAACTGATCACCAATCACTCATCGCTTTTATTTGGATTGTACGTGTCTGATTTCCAATATCTAATTTCCAATTTCCACCACCAACGCATCACGATCTTGGACATTGGCTCTTGGATCAATTTACCTGGAACCTGGAACTCAATCGATCTGCGGTGAATACAGGATCTCGGTGGTTATCAGGTGTTCGAACCTGGTAAGGATCCTCCTTACTTCAGCTGTGGTACCTACCTTCAGGGCCCTTCGCGCCGCTCTCAGCGCGTCTTCATGCTTAATGAGCCTGACGGCTCTCTTGACGAGAGGAATAGCCGCCGCGTTCATGGAAAATTCATTGATCCCCAGTCCGATAAGCATAGGGGTCCAGAGAGGATCGGCTGCCACTTCACCACAGACCGCCACGGGGATCCCTGCTTCTCTCGCCGCCCTCGATGTCATATAAATAAGGTTCAGAACCGCGGGATTCATTGGATCGTAAAGGTGCGCCACTTTCTTGTTATTCCTGTCCACCGCAAGGGTATATTGGATAAGATCGTTGGTGCCGATGGAGAAAAAATCCACCTCTCTGGCAAGCTTTCTGGCAAGATGAGCGGCGGAAGGGATCTCCACCATGATACCAAGGGGCACCTTGCTGTTGAAGGGAACTTTTGTTTTCTCCAGTTCCTGCACTGTTTCAGAGATGATGGTTTTTACCTTGATCACCTCTTCCATGGAGGAGATCATGGGTATAAGAAGTTGGGTCTTTCCGTGCCTGGCTGCGCGCAGTACCGCCCGAAGCTGAACCTTGAAAACATCCTGCTTTTCCAGGCACATCCTGATAGATCTCAATCCGAGAAAGGGATTCTCCTCCTGGGGGAACTTGAGGTAGGGGATGTTTTTGTCGCCCCCTATGTCCAGTGTGCGGATCGTTACCACCTTTCCCTTTGCTCCCTCGATCATTCTCCTGTAGATGCGATACTGCTCGTCTTCTGTGGGAAGGGTG
>QIFJ01000294.1 GCA_003229755.1 Pseudomonadota bacterium | reverse complement strand
TGTACTCGTCCTGGATCTTTGCCTTGTATTTATATTTTTTGTATACAGCCGTGAGTATCATTATTCTGGCTTTTTGCCCCGATTCCTCCTTAATCATCCTGCTCAACTCAAATCCGTGCAGCTTTGGGAGCATTGCATCTGTTACAATAAGGGAGGGACGCTCCTTCCTGAACATTTCAAATCCCTCCTTACCATCCCGAGCTGTCAGGACCTTAAAGCCCTCTTCTTTCAGGATCTGCTCCAGGAGAAGGAGGATCTCCCTTTCGTCATCTATCACCAGGACCTTTGTTCCGAACAGGCCGGCAGCTCTGCCAGGTTTTTGGGTTTCATGTTCCTGTGTTGCTTCACTGTCTTCCTCGGCCTTTTTCCTTATGTTATTCGCCTTCCTGGCTGCCTTCATGTTATCGAGGTTCCTCTCCAGGATCTCGAATATGGGAAGGGCCTGTCTCGCCTGGCCGTTCTTTTCAAGCTCTTCAGCAAGGTCGTAAAGGGGATCGTTTGAAAGCATTTTCGCAGCCTTCGATGAAGTCAGCTGATCCATGATGGAAATTGCCTCTGAGTTTTCCGGATCAAGCTGCAGTGCTTTCATGGTAAGTTTGAATGCTTCCTTATATTTCTTTTCATTATTCTCATTATTTACGAGTCTGGCCGCTCTGACATAGCCCTGCGCGGCGTGAAAGGACATTCCCGCTTCATCGTTCAGCGAAGCAAATTTGATCCAGCCCTCAAGGCTCTCTGGAAGGAAACTGGTAACTTTATCATATACGGACACAGCCATTATAAGCTTGCCAGCCTGACGATACATGTCCGACAGGGAGTCGTACACCTTTACCGCGGAGTCCAGGTCGTCCATTTCAGTGTAAACCTCAGCGAGCAGGTAATAGGAATCCTGGTTTTTGGGAAAATCCCTCAACATCTTCTTCAGGACAACTATTGCCTTGTTCAGATTCCGGTGAGGGCTGCTCTGCCCTGAAAACAGCCTCGCGGCGGAAAGGTAGTGTTTGGCAGCCTCGGTGCTGTCCTCCTGCTGCTGATAGAGCTGGCCGAGTTTGTTGTGAATATCCGGTTTGTTCGGCTGCTTTTTTAGCTGTTTAAGAAGATAGTCTATATTTTCCACTTTACTTTCAACCTTCAACTTAGATTTTAGCTTTCCACCCTGAAAGGTCCCAGGTCAGAACCCTTAACGGCACATCCCCTACATCATAAAGTACCAGCTGCAGTTTCTCGGGAGATTCAAGCATCCCCTTCCTGGGAAACGCTACTGTTATACCCACCTCATAGAGGAACACCGGGTTTGCTTCTTTCCCGGCAGAGGCTACATGGCTCATTATAAATTTCCTGTCGGCCAACCCCTCCGTAACAACAGCACCAACTTCGTTACCGGCCTGGTCCCTCAGTGCCAGATGCGTGGCAAGAGTGTTGGCGTATCCCGGATAACCGTCCTTCAGATTCTTGGTAAATACCGTCACGTAAAAGGACCTTTCCAGCTCAAATGTATCAAAAAGCTCGGCAAGGACTCTGCTCCGTCGATCGCCAGTCCAACTCTCCCTCTCAGATGAGAACTGAATTGATGCCAGCAGCTCTTCCCTGCTGTGCAATGTCGCCTGGATCCTCATGTCTTCCGAGATGGACTGCACTGTCTGCTTTCTCCAAAGTTCTTCGTAATCGAACATTCCCACTTTTTCCGGGAGGGCACCTCCAGAAGCCCCTCCGGAAGTTACAGCTTGAGAACTGTTTATGTTCCGGGATTCTCCAGCATCCCCTTTCAATGAGGACAGTGTCAGATATCCGGCGAAAAAGACCAGCAGAGCGAGAAGCAGAATAATTGCTAAAGTAGTTATTCTCCTCCTGCTGGTGGCGACCTTCAGTGGTCTGGAAATATCTTTGATATGCATGGGGTACAGACGGTTCATCTCTTCCCCCATCGTTTTCATCCGCTCCTGATAGGAATCCTCAACCAGCTTTTTAAGTTCGTCCTCCGTGACCCTGCGCCTGTCTCTTTCATGGCGGTGTTCGGCCCTCTCTTCCTCGAGAGTCTGAATCATCGTCTGGATCTTCTCCTCCAGTCGATTCTCCCTCCCCTTCTGTTCCACAAGGACCGTCTGGGCTTCTGTAACTGTCCTTTCAAGGACGCTCTCAAGCTTGTCTAACCGATCGGAAAACTCCCTTCGAACTGTGTCATATATACCTGTATGATCATTTGACTTTATGGAGTCAACCCAGCCGGTGAGGGATTCAGCCTCTATTGTATCGTTCTCCTCCAACCGTCCGAGAAGGTACTTATTCTCCTCCAGCAGTTTATTGTAGCGGCCCTCGATCTCGTTTATCCTTTCCCGCTCCGCTTTTATCTCCTCCTCGGATTCTTCCAGCCTGGTCAACTTTTCCTGTGCCGCTTCAAGTTTTTCACTTGTGCCCTGCAGTTCACGGACTTTTTCGCGCTCGTTCTCCAGTTTCTCACCCAGGTCCTGAAGCTGGACGATTTTTTCGCGCGCGGCGAGCAATTCCCCTTCCAGAGCCTTCAGTTCACCTACTTTTCCCCGTTCCTTTTCAAGCTCTTCGGTAAGCCCCCTGACTTTGCTTTCTGTCTCTTCGGCAAGTTTCTTCAGCGCCTCTCTTGCCTTATTAGCATCAGACTCGGCCAGAGCGCGTTCCTCTTCGAGTTTTTTCTCCAACTCTTCCAGAGTCGATCTATCCCGCTCCAGGTCCTCCACCAGATTACTGACCTTCCCCGCTTCGGCTTCTGAAACAGCCAATTTATCCTCCAGAGATCTGACTTTATCCTCTAGCTCCATCCGTGTTCCGGCCTGGTCAGCAAGGATCTTCTGCTGATTTTCCAGTTCCCTATCCAGGGCCTCGATCTTCCCGTCTCTGTCGGTAACAGTTTCTCCCGTCTCGGCGAGGTCACTTTCGATCTGCTCGATCTTTTGAGACGCTCCTGACAAATCCTTTCTGGCGCTGGCCATATCATCTGCCAGTTTATCCCTCTCTTCTCCAAGAGATCTGATACGTTCCATGGCGATGTTGAGTTCGTCGCTAATTGACGAGATGCGTTTTTCCTGCTCTCCCACAACTTCCGGGTCGGGACGGTTTTCTTCCAGTTCCCTGTTGACATCCTTTAGCCTGCTTATCTCCTCGGCCTGCTCCTTCATCTGAGCCTTGAGCTCGGCACTTCCACTCTCCAGGCGTTCATGCTCCACGCTCATATCCGCAAGCCTGAGTTTCTGTTCCTCCCACACTTTTTCAAGGATCTTCAGTTCCTCTGACTTTTCGTTAAGCTGTTCAGCAAGTCCACCCCGCTCGCGGGAAAGCTTTTCGATGGTCGCCTCATCCTTCGAAGCTCTCTCCATCTCTACCGAATGACTTTCCACAATGGCCTTTGCCTGATCCTCGATCTCCCGCTTGGCTAAAAGAGCAGCCTCGAGATCCATTTTCAGCTTCCTGTCTTCATCCCTTGAATGTTCCAGCGATTTACCGGTCTCATCCACCCTCCTGGTGGCAAGGTTCAACTTCCCCGCAAGTTGCCTTTCCTTGTCGTTATGCTCACGCTCTGATGCTTCAAACCTGGTCTGAATATCATCCTTTTTTCTCCTGAGTATCGAGAGGTCTGAAAGAAGATCTTGTTCTATCTTTTTCTGTTCCCGAACCGTCTCCTCAGAACTCTTGAGCCTGGCCGCCATCTCTTTGAGCTTTTCGCCCTGCAGAACCATGGCATCCGGACTGGATACTGCAGGAATCTCTGTTGGCAGGACGAAATCAGTCTTCAGCTCCACTCCTGACTTTTCTTCCATTCTGTGTTTCACACGGTCGCTGTCCTTCAGTAAGTGCACAACTCTGAGCAGCTCGGCTTTTTTAAAGGGCTTCTGTATAAAGGCGTCAGCGCGATGCTTGTGGGAAGAATGACGCCCGAGGGATTCATCGTCCACCACCGTCGACATTATGGCTACAGGTATCCAGGTTGTTTCAGGGTCTTTTTTCAGGTTTTCGCAGACGACGAAGCCGTTCATGGAGGGCATCTGTGCATCAAGAAGGGCAAGATCGGGGAGTATCTCCCTTGCAATATTGAGCCCTTCCTCTCCATCACGGGCCTTATGAACGATCATCCCCTCATCCTCAAGGAAATCCGACACCATATCGAGTATGTAATCAGAATCGTCTACCACAAGGACCCTGAATTGTTCCTCCCCGACGAGAGGAACAGCCCTATCCTGAACCGGAGCCGCCGGTTCCCTGACCGAAGCCGGTTCAGTGGTGTCGGGTACACTTATCAGAGCTTCGATCTTCCCTTCGATGATATCCCGCTCAATGGCCAGAGCCTCGGTATCGACGTCAGCGAGAATCTTTGAGAGCATGTCTAAAAGTTCTTTGCCCGAAAAAGGTTTTAATAGATAACCATCAGCGTGTACCCTTAACTGCGCGTGTTTTTCCAGTAGATCTCTTTCCACCTTTCCGGACATCATGACAATGGGAATATGGGATGTGTTGGAAGATTCCTTAAGATGCCGGAGTAAAACAAAACCCTGCACCTTCGGGATCTCGATATCAGTGAGGATTATATCGGGCAGTTCGGACCGGGCGAGGGCAAGGCCCTGTTC
>QIFJ01000206.1 GCA_003229755.1 Pseudomonadota bacterium | reverse complement strand
CCTGGATAATTATTTAGCGTGCTCGATCCACTTCAAATAACGGGAAAAGGGTGTCGCCATGAGTCCGTCGTACAGGCTCTTGTTGACAGTAACCAGCCGGCAGTCCTGCTGTACAGCCAGGGAAAGGTTAAGTCCAACCTTGATCGGTCGCCCCATGGAGACGGCTATCTCCAGAGCGGTCTCCATAAGAGGTTCTGTTGGATTAACGGTCAGAGGCACAGCTGATAAAGCCGAGTAGACCTTCAGGGCTTCTTCCCTTGTCATTTCACCAAGGCTGATCTTACGCCTGAGTATATCGGCAAATTCCGAAAAGAATACATCCGTCACGAGAAGCTCATTAGGTCCCTCGAAGAGCCTGACTGCGTTCGCATACATCGGTTCGGGGACAAACCACTTCACGGCCACCGGCGCTTCCACTACAAATCGGTTCAAGGATGAGTCCTTTACTCTTCCGAAACCAGTTCAGAGCTGTCGCTGTGGTCCCTGCCCGACAACATACGCCTCACGCTTGCCGCCAGGTTCACCGCGTCCATGGACTCTGCCCGGGCGGCTTTTTCTATTATACTTCTCACTTCGGACTGCATAGACCGGCCGTTCCTTCGGGCACGCTTTTTGAGCTGTTCGATGACTTCGGGGGAAAGATCACGTACCAGCAGCTGTGGCATAAGAAAGCCTCCCTGTTTAAATGCTATCATTATGATAGCACAAACATTGATAGCTATCAAACTCCAATGATGAGTGGGAGGGCGTAGTGCGCAGGGCGCTTTGTACTATGAAGGGAAGAATCGGAGAGCAGGAGAAACGGGGTGTTGTTTATATAACGGAGTAACGATTTATCGATGTGTACAGGTTACTAGAAACAAGGGTTCATCTCCAAATTAGTTGGTGATAAATACAAAATAACCGGGTTCCGTTAAAAGTCCCTTCGCCTTCGCAACCCCCTTTTAGCTTCGCTTCAGGGCCTTTTAACGGAACCCTGGATGAATAAATATATTCAGGCCGGGGTTTTGGTGAATTACGAAGCGAAGCTCAAGGGGGTTGCGAAGCCGAGTGATTACGCCAAAAACCCGGCCAAATAAATAGAAACCAGAAACTATCCCAAACTACCTGGATCCTGAGACCGTTTTTATCATACTTCGACGGGCTTGAAGATCAGTACCACAGCCATAACCGCAAAGACCATCGCTTCGGCCGCGGGGCCCCAGAATCGACCTGTAACAGACATAACCATTCCCAGGGCAAAAGCCGCTACAAACGTCCCCCTCATGCTGCCCAGCCCTCCGACGATCACTACCGCAAAACTAATCAGGATCACTTGAAATCCCATATAGGGATGCACTGTGGTAATGGGCGCGTAAAGAACGCCACCGAGGGCAGCCAGGCTGCTTCCGAGAATGAAGACAATAGAGAAATACTTATCCAGGTTGATTCCCAGACTGGTTGTCGCCTCCCTGTCTTCCAGGCCAGCCACAATGATCTTTCCAACTATTGTTTTCCTGAAAAAGATCTCCAGACAGATGAAGATCAGGATCGAAACAACGATGATAATCAATCTGTAAACGGGCAGATCTACTCCAAGGACAGGAAGGGACTTACCGACCGGGTCTGAGACCGGAATAGGAGTCGCGCCCCAGATCCACTTTGTAATATCAACTCCGATCAAAAGAACCGCGTAAGTAGCGATAATCGCAAGATCAATAGATTCTCCGTAAAGACGCCTGATGACAAAACGCTCGATAACGTAGGCGAGGGGAATTACCGACACCACAGCTATTATTGCCGCCGGAATGAACCAGCCTTTGAATAATGACATAGAGGCGAAGAGAATGTAGGCGCCGGCCATGTAAATCAGCGCGTGGGCGAAATTAACTATACGCATTGAACCGAAAGTCAGGGAAAGACCGATGGAGATGATGTAGAAGATTCCTCCGATGGTTAATCCGTATGCAATAGTACTTATCATCGGTCTTTCTCCACACCAAAACCGGAAACCCGGGCAACTATGAACCCCCACAGGCCGGTCTGGAATTTGAACACCAGCAGCAAGAGAGCTATACCGAGAAACATCTCCCAGCGTTGAACATAATTGGGCAGATAGTTACTTATGGCCATGTAACTGACCCCGCCGAGGAGCGCCCCGAAAACACTTCCCGCGCCTCCTATCAGAGAGGCGAATATCACTTCAACATTCCTGGTCGTGTCAATGAAGCTGGGTGTTACATATGTATAGTTCAAAATGGTCAGCGCGCCTGAGAATGCGGCGATGGTTGTGGAGAGAATGAAGGCCAGCAGTTTGTAGCGATGAGTATTGTAACCAAGGAACTGAACCCTTGTTTCGTTTTCCTTTATCATTCTGAGCAGGATACCGAAGGGTGACATGGTAAGTCTTCGCATCAGGAAAACCACTAGAATCAGGCTGAAAAGGGAAAACCCGAATACTGTATATCGATTATCGAAATTCAATATCCAGACCGTATCAAAAAAAGTGGCCATTCCATCTTCTCCTCCGGTCCATTTGGCAAACGCCGTGAGAGCAAGGAAGAAGCCCACCTGGTTAAAGGCCAGGTTTATGAGGGCAAAACAGGCCCCTGTAGTCCGTACGATTATAGGACCGAGGAGAAGACCCACAGCCACTCCTGAAGCAAGTGCAGCGAGAATTGCAAAAAAAGGATTGGCGGATACATGCTCAGCGAAAAGTGCGACCGCATAGGCCCCAACCCCTAAATAGAGCATGTGTCCGAAAGAAAGCCGGCCCATGTATCCGTACAGAAGATCGTAGGCCAGGACGAAAATACAGAAAATAATGAAATCCGTAGTCCGCTGCACCGTAAGTATCGGTGCCAGCAGAAGAAAGGCTGCTGCCACAAGAGGCAGACTAAACTTTTCCAGAGTTTTTAAGACAGATTGACTCATAAATTCACAGTTTGATAATATTTTTCCCTACAGAAATTGCTCCAGCTGCTCTCTGTCCTGTATTTCAGTCGGTATGCGTCCTTCTTTCATGGGGTACACCCTGTCAGCCAAGCGACAGACGACAGCCAGGTTCTGTTCAACAATGATCATGGAGACGCTTCCCTTGATCTTTTCCAGGACCTTGAAGACTTCCTTGATTATGCCGGCCGCCAACCCTTCCGTCGGTTCATCGATAAGGAGCAGCCTGGGATTTCCGATCAGGGCCCTTCCAATCAGCAGAAGCTGTCTCTGCCCCCCGGACAGCCCCCCGGCCTTATTGTCCAGGAATTGAGTAATAGGGGGATAGACCTGCACGACTTTATCTATGGCACTATCCAGCTTTTCTCCCGTAGGATACGCGGCCAGCTGTATGTTCTCCCGGACCGTCAGCTGTGTAAAAACCCGCTTGTCCTGAAAGACGTATCGCACACCCTTTTGCGCCATCTGCTCTGGCAAGGCTTTCCCCGTATCTTCACCATCAAAGGTAATTTTCCCTTCCATGGGGGTGAGGAATCCCGCGATAGTTTTCAACAGTGTAGTCTTCCCGGCTCCGTTGCGGCCTACAATGAAAACCATCTCGCCTCTGTCAATTTTCAAGGAGATATCTGGCAGGACTACAGCGTGTCCGTAGGCTACCTTGATATTATCGACGGTGAGCAGCCTCTTTTCAGAATGGTTTTTTCGCCCGTCAATTGCAGGTTTCATCCGTTGAGTCATCCTCTCCCCAGTAGACACGCCGTACCATGGGGTCACGGAGAATCTTTTCCGGCTCCCCTTCAATAATAAGCCGCCCTTCATGCATTACACTGAGACGGGAAACCAGCCCTGCCAATTGGGAGACCTTATGTTCGATAACAACCAGAGTGATCTTGCCCCTCAGGTTGTTCATGAGTTCCATAACATCGATGATCTCGAGGTCGCTGAGCCCGGCAAGGGGTTCGTCCAGGAGCAGAACTTCAGGTTTCAGTGCAAGAGCCATGGCTATCTCAAGTTTTCTCTTGTCACCATATGAGAGATCGGCTGTCAGTACGCGTGATTTTTCTGCTATTCCCACCATTTCAAGAGTGTTTTTACACTCTTTTTCAAGATTACCCGGATGAGATGATCCAAGGACGAATTGAACCTTGTTTTTGTACTCCGTTCCGGCGCGAACCGCCGCGAGTATTAAATTGTCAAGTACTGGAAGCGTATCGAATACAGAAACGAGCTGAAAGGTACGCACCATCCCCAGGCCGACCCTCAGGTCGGCACTCATGTTTGTTATGTCCTGTCCCTGAAAATGGATCGTTCCTGCGCTGGGCGGAAACAGGCCCGTCAGGATGTTGAAAAATGTCGTTTTACCGGCTCCGTTGGGCCCGATTATACCCGCTGATTCTCCCTTTCTAAGCTGATAGTCAACCGAATCGACAGCAGTCAGGTCACCGAAATTCTTGCTCGCTCTCCGGCTTTCCAGGATCACTTCACCAGGCATCTGACGTCCTTTGGATCAACTATGTTCAGGGGGCTTAAACTTATCTACGCAGAAAAGGGAGGAGAGTACAAGCCTCTCCTCCCAGACATAAAGCTTACGACTAGTATCCCAATACACTCAGAGGGGGCAGGTAATCCTCACCTGTATAAGCACCGATCACCTTAACGAGATCCCACCTGTTCTTCCTTTCGGCAGCTCCCTTGCCGACAACAATAAAGGCATTGTATTTGAAGACAGGTTGGCGATCAGCCCGCCAGGTGGCCGTACCCTTCATCGACTGGAAGGTAGGATTATCCATTAAGGCCTTGGTGATTTTTTTGGGATCTGAGCTCTGCGCAATGGAGAGGCCGCGGAGAGCTTCATGAGTCCCGATATAGGCCATGGCGGAATAAGGATCAGGCGGATAGCCATATACGCGCGAGAATTTTTCGGCAAAGGCGCGTCCCTGTTCGACGATCTCTTTGTCACCGAAGCCACTGAGATCGTAGTACCAGCTCATCAGCGAATAAACGCCTTCCAGAGCTTCGGCCGGGACACCGCTGCCGAAGACGTTCGTCATCCAGTTAAAGAAGATCTGCGTCTTGCCCTTCAGGCCTGTTTCATAAGTCTGCTTGAGTACGTTAATGGCATCATTACCCCAATGCGCCAGCATCACGACATCCGGTTTCATTTCTATTATTTTAGTCAGATAAGACGTGAAGTCACTGGTACCCACTGGAGACTCAAGATACTCTGCCTTGATGCCGTACTTTTCGAAAGCGTCTCTGGCTCCGTTCCACTGGTCCTTACCAAAGGCGTACGCCGGTCCGAAAAAGACGATCTTTTTCGGCTTCATATTCTTGATGATGTAAGAGGCGCTGCCGAAGCCCGCCGAATATGCAGCACCATGCACAGCAAATGTGGATGGTGCCATCTCCTTTTTGTCGAACATCTTAAGAGCGACAACATTTACCGGGAAATACGCAATATTCAGCTTCTTTACCTGCTTGTTCAGGGCGGCTGTAATTGACGCGAAAGTCTGGCCGACAATTACATGTACTTTCTCTTCATTTACAAGCTCCCGGAAGCGACGAATAGCCACATCCGGTTTTGTCTCATCATCCTTGACAACAAAACCAATCTTGACTTTCTTTCTACCCCAGTTCAATCCACCGACTGCGTTAATTTCATCGATGGCAAGCTTGGCTCCATCAAGCTGTACTGGACCAACCGGAGACGCCGCGCCGGTCAGACCGAACATGAGGCCTACTTTAATCTCTTTGGGGGCTTTATCAGCCGCAGCGCCCATGGGCAGTGCCACGCTCAGCGCGATCACTGCTGCCAGGATTACCCATTTGTTTCTTCTACTTGATTTCATCACTTACCTCCTTACACTTCTGTGAATACATCCAATTTCATCCACAACCCAACCACTTATCACTTTGTTCCTGACCGTTCCCTGATATTTCTCATCTGCACCTCGTGTCGCATCATGATATGGCAGACAAAAACTCATCGGCGGTGACAACCTTGCCGATACGCGGGAAAATGACCTCTTCTGCATATTCCTGCTCCCGGTCGGTGTCCGTAGCAGTGCAATCCTTGATAACCATTACTCTGAACCCAAGGTCATAGGCAGACCTGGCTGTAGCCTCGACGCACCAATTCGTGTGGAATCCCGCCAACGCTACATGCTCTATTTCGTTTGCTCGAAGCAGGTAATTAAGAGCAGTTGAATGAAATGCGTCCAGAGTCAACTTCCCCCTGACTATGATGTCCCCATCCTTGGGTACCAGGGGGTCGATAATCTCGGGGCCAGGAGTCCCTTCCAGCCATGCGCCGGTTCCCCAATCGGCCTTCATCTCCATCTCGATCCCCCTGAGACCATCAGTTCCCGGACCGCCAGGCTTTAACTCGGGGAACCCCGGCTTAAAGGCTTCAAAGGGTACATAGATTATTTTCACCTTGCCCCTGGCCTGATCCAGCAGTCTGACCAGGTGGCTGATCGTATCCCTTTTTTCCAGCTGTTCAGCTATATACTGATACATGGTCCCGCCAGGTGTTAAAAAATCGTTCTGTGGCTCAATTAGCACAATGGCCGTTTTTTCCCTGTCAAGCTTCATTTCCAACCTCCTTTCATCTTTTTATCAAGTTCCTGATCCGGCGCAGGTCAGGAACGGATCAGCCCATATTTGAGTTCAACTCCTGCCACCGCCCGGCTTCGGACTCCTTCTTTATTAGTTCCAGCATCTGCCTGTTGTGATTGAAAAAAGCCTCCTCCGCGCCCTTTGGATCCCGAGCCCGGAGTGACTGAAGGATTTTCTTGTGATCTTCATAGAGCCGGGAGAGAATGGGTTGTATATGCATACTGATCGGCCTCATTTTATCTTTTATCGCCTGCAGCACTTCCTGAAGATAATGGTTATCACTGGCCTCGTAGATCGCAGCATGAAACTCGAAGTCCAGCTTTGAGTAAGCAAGAAGATCCTGCGCTTCTATAGCCTCTCTCTGTTTCTGGAGACATTTCTCCATTTTTTCCAGGCTCCGCTCAGAGATATTGGTAGCAGCAAGCTTACCGGCCATTCCTTCCAGAACCTCACGCACTGCGTACAGATCGATAGCCATTTCCGGGGTGAGGATCGTAATGAAAACACCGCGACCTGGTTCGTTTTCAACCAGATTTTCCTGCTCCAGCTTGCTGACTGCTTCCCACACAGGGGTCCTGCTCACTCCTAACTCTTTCGCTATTTGCTCTACATTCAGACGAGCACCAGGCTGGAATCGAAGATCCGCGATCATATCCTTTAATCGATCGTAGACTTCGTCACTCAATTTTTTCCGTTTTATCTTGGCCATTTTCCCTCCCTGGTCTTCAGCAAATGCTACAGCGTGTGCCGTTTCAAGTCAAGGAATAACTTCATGAAATATGAAATATATTTCGTGTTTCATGTGAGTTCTAATAAAATTCATGCCAAGGGAGTAGAGTATTGGAGAATGGGAAATTAAGTTACAGGCACTGGGCGTCAGGCACTGGGCGCTGGGGTGAAAATGACAGGATATGGTGACAAGCTCTATGGATACAAATATATCAGGGCCGGGATTTTGGTGAATCACGAAGCGAAGCTCAAGGGGGTTGCGAAGGCGAGTGATTACACCCAAAAGCCCGGCCTT
>QIFJ01000320.1 GCA_003229755.1 Pseudomonadota bacterium | reverse complement strand
GGAGTAAAACAAAACCCTGCACCTTCGGGATCTCGATATCAGTGAGGATTATATCGGGCAGTTCGGACCGGGCGAGGGCAAGGCCCTGTTCCCCATCAGACGCATTGATAACGTCAAAATCCGTCTCGGAGAGCAGATCGTTGACGTAGGTCTGGAAGAAAAGGTCATCCTCAATAACAAGAATCTGCTTGGCGGCCATTTTACTCCCTGAATGAAGGCCTACTGTAAAAGGACTCTGAGTACAAGGACAGAACCCTCCTGATATAAATCATAACCGATCCTCGACGGGATGATCTCCACTGAAACTCTCACCCCATTGGATCCTGAAGATATATCCTCGGTGTAGATATCACCTAAGATACGCCCCCCACCGTCCAGATGTCCGGGCACACCGGCTCTTATTGTCGGAAAAAGTATCTCTATCCACTTCCCGGAAAGCTTTGCCGATGTGGAAACAGTGTAATCCACCAATCCATTGGTGGAGAAGATGACCAGGGCTTTTTCAGGTGTCTCAACAATGGAAATATTGTCCAGAACTCCAAGTGTGACCGCACGCACTGGACTTTTTTCCACATTCTCCGTGCCCACGGCAGACTCTGGTGCCGTTTCATCGTCAGCCTTACTGTTCGTGGCAAAGTCGGCGAACATTTTCGCGGAAGCTCCAGTCACCAGGGGTCCTGGAAAAGTCGGTCTCACCCCCACCGCATTTGACGAAGCAATGGATAAAAAAAGGATTATGGGAGGCAACGCTATAAGCCTTACAGGGCGTCCAGGAAACATCTGATTCTCTCCAGGCGATCCAGTTCGCTTCTGAGCATAAACCAGCCAGGTTGGAGTCATCCCATTGGTAGTAACAGCGCGGCTGCCCAGGTTGTCGGCGGTCTACGGCCTCTCAAATCCCCTCAACTGAGAATAATTATCACGCGTCTTTGTACCTGTCAAGGTTCATTGATATCTTATGGCGCTGTAACATCATAAAATATCAAGGTTTTTTCTGCTCGACCTCAGGGATACAGGGGAAGGTCATTGAGGCCCATGTCCTCAGTAAAACCGAACATGAGGTTCATGTTCTGAACCGCCAGACCGGCGGCGCCCTTCACAAGGTTGTCCAGTACAGAGATAACTACTACCTTGCCTGTCCTTTCGTCATATCTGGGGGCAAGAATACACTGGTTTGTCCCGCAGACTTCCTTAAGACCTGGAAGGGATCCATCCAAATCTCTCACAGTAACAAAGGGCTCAGCCGAATATCTCTCCCTGAATAGCTCCACAAGGGAACCTTCATCCAGATAATCAGAGGGATCGGCATAGATGCATGTCAGGATACCCCTGCTGACGGGAAGCAGATGCGGCGTGAAAGTGAGTTTCACGTCAACCTTAGATATACGTCCCAACTCCTGCTCCATCTCACCGATATGCCTGTGTGTCCCCGCGATACTGTAGGCGCTAAAGTCTGAATATACCTCGGGAAAGTGGAGGTTTGGCTTCGGTTCTCTACCTGCTCCGCTAACCCCTGATTTGCTGTCTGCGATAATGGAATCGAGGCTCACCAATCCTTCTTCCAGCAGAGGTATGAGGGCCAGTATTACGCTAACCGGGTAGCACCCGGGGTTTGCGATCAGGGTGGCGCCTCCTATTTCTTCTCTATAGAGCTCGGGTAACCCGTAAACGGCTTCAGACAGGAGTTCCGGTTGCGTGTGCTCACCGTACCATTTCCTGAAAACCACAGGGTCCCGGAACCTGAAATCCGCTGAGAGATCGATGACCTTCTTCCCTCTACCGTAAAGATCAGCGGATATGTTCATGGACTCCCCGTGAGGAAGGCATACGAAAAATAGTTCGGCCGCGGATACGGCTTCTTGGGCATCGAATCCGGCAAGGACAAGGTCCCGTGCGTTGTGCAGATGCGGCATTACGTCGCTGATGGCCTGGCCAGACCATTTCCTCGATGACGCGTAAGCGAGCACGGCCTCAGGATGTTTTAGAAGTATCCTTACCAGCTCCATCCCGGTGTATCCGGTTGCGCCTATTATTCCGACTGTTATCATTTCTCCCTCCGGGGTAGTAATAGTTGAAAGTTGAAGGTTGAAAGTTGAAAGTCTGTTTATTCAAAAGCAGGTTACAGTTAAATACGGAATCTAATTTCCGAGAGCCACTGTCTGGTAATTATAAACCCTGACCGAAGCAAATTAGCTGTTAACAGTTGATCGTTATATCTAACAATCTGCATCGCCAACCTTCAACCTTCAACTTTTAACTTTTAACTATGACTTACACTACAAACAACCACAAAAAAAGGGAAGGACGATGCGCCCTTCCCTTTTTGACAGCAAGTCAGTGAATATCAACGTTTGGAGAACTGGAATCTGGCGCGGGCGCCTCTCTGTCCGTACTTTTTACGCTCAACCTCGCGGGCATCCCTGGTCAGGTATCCTGCTTTTTTCAGCGGTTTTCTGAAATCAGGAGATACAACCAGCAGCGCCCTGCTGATCCCGTGCTTAATAGCGCCTGCCTGGCCGCTCACGCCCCCACCGTTGACATTAACGCTTACATCAAACTTTCCAACCGTTTCGGTAACCTCAAAGGGTTGCATGATGATCATTTTGAGAGTCTCACGCGCAAGGTATTCGTCCGCATCCTTTTTGTTGATAAGGACATTTCCTTCCCCCGGCTTGAGCCAGACCCTGGCGATAGAGGTCTTTCTCTTTCCTGTTCCGTAATACTTTTCTTCTGCCATTTATCTACCTCAGGCTCTGGAACGTCATTTTTCGAGGCTGCTGTGCCTCATGGGGATGATCTGGGCCGGCGTAAACCTTCAGTTTGCCGAAGATCTTCCGGCCAAGTTTGTTCTTGGGCAGCATGCCCTTTACTGCTTTTCTGACGAGCTCTTCCGGCTTTTTCTCCAGTAGATCCTTCGCCTTGATCCCTTTGATGCCGCCGGGGTACCCGGAGTGCCAGTAATACACCTTGTCATCGAGCTTTTTGCCGGAAAGGACCACCTTGTCCGCGTTGACGACCACAACGAAATCGCCGGTGTCAACGTGGGGTGTAAAAACTGGCTTGTCCTTTCCCCTGAGTATCAGGGCGATCCGGCTTGCCAGGCGGCCAAGCACCTGACCTTCGGCGTCCACTACGACCCAGTTTCTTTCGACCTCGCCCTTCTTGGCGGAGTAAGTTTTCACAGTTTTTCTTTTCCTCGCAAGATCTGAGTGTATTAAGAAGAAAATGAATAGCGGAACGTAGTATAAATTGAGGGGGATGTCAATAGATTAGTACGTAGGGAAGAGGGAGGAGGGATTATTAGGATCAGATTGCCGCGTCCCCCCGGTTCATCCATTCCCCCTTCAAAATTTACAAGCCTCTGAGAACCCCTGGGGACGTTGAACCTTGAACACGCATAAAGCCACAAAATACTGGATATTTGCATCATGTAGTTTAAGATTATCTTAAAATAGGAGGACGACCGATGAAAAAAGTCCAATTAAAACCCAGCACCTATCTATGTCCCGTTCCGGCGGTCCTGGTTTCCTGTCAGGACAGAGGCGGCAGGCCGAATTTAATAACGATCGCCTGGACCGGGGTGGTCTGCTCTGACCCCCCCATGCTGAGTATAAGCATACGGCCCAGCAGGTATTCCCACGGGATAATCAGGGAATCTGGCGAGTTCGTCGTCAACATCCCCTCGGCGGATATCGTGCGCAAGGTGGACCTGTGCGGGATCATCTCAGGCAGGGATACGGACAAGTTTGAAAAAGCCGGGCTCACTCCTTTACCCGCATCCCATGTCTCCCCTCCCCTTGTAAAAGAGTGTCCTTTCAATATTGAATGCAGGCTGACTGAGATCGTGCCCCTGGGTGTCCACGACATGTTTCTTGGGGAAATAGTGGCCACTCACATTAATGAAGACTGCGTAGACGAGAGCGGGCAGGTGAACGTTGGGAAAGTTAACCCCCTGGCCTTCACGCCCCCCGACAGATCATACAGATCCATGGGCGACGCTTTGGGGAGTTATGGATTCGCGCGCAAACTGTAGTTGAAAGTTAAAAGTTGAAAGTAAAAGAAAGCAGATTAGATTAATTAAGTTCATTCAGCTGACAGTACTGAATATATGTTTTTATTATGCGGTATTATTTTAATGTATACAGACATATACACTATATATCTAAAGTACTACTTTAATAATAATCTTGGTATTTATGGCACATTTAACTTTCAACCTTCAACGTTTAACTGTCAACTACACAGACTCTTTTTCTATAAAAAGAGTCTGTGTCGGATACGCGAACTCGATGCCGGCTTTCTCGAACCGCTTCATGATCTCCAGGTTGATCTCCTGCTGGATGTCCATGAACAGAGCATATTCCCTGTCCTGGACGAAGTACACTACCTCGAAATCGAGGGACGAATCGCCGAAACTCTTGAAGTGCGCGCGATCAAATCGCGCCATCTCCAGGTTTTGGACGATCTCCCGTATTATTCCCGGAATAGCCTCAACCTGCTCCGATGTAGTCTGGTAGGTAACTCCAAACCCGAACAATACCCTTCTCTCCTTCATCCTGCGGTAGTTGCGGATCCTGCTGCTCAGGAGGTCCGTGTTGGAAAACACTATCTGCTCCCCGG
>QIFJ01000148.1 GCA_003229755.1 Pseudomonadota bacterium | reverse complement strand
AAAAAAGACAGGGTAAACGGCAGGATCCTGAAAGTGAGGCACAACTCGGTCTATTCAAGCGCCTACTCTCACATGAAGTCCTTCGCAGCCGGGATCAGAGTCGGCACCAAGGTCAGACAGGGACAGATAATTGGATACGTTGGTAAATCCGGTAGAGCTACGGGACCTCACCTTCATTTAACCATGTACCGTAATGGACGATATGTAAATCCCAGGTTGGTGAAAGTTCCCAGAGCTTCTACTCTGGCGGGGAAACAGTTGGAGACTTTCAGATTCATCAGGGATAAAAGAGGGGCATTGCTTAAAGAGGCCGGAACAAATGGAATGCTTATCGGGGGAGCCGGCAGGTGATAAAAGAACTGGTAAAACGGATCAATGCCTTCGACAAGGAAAACCTCCTGGACATCCTTCACTACCTTGCAGAGGGGCTGGAGAAAATCACCGGGAATTCCGAGATAAGGATCTATATAGAGGATATGAGAGAGGGCGCTCTCGTGTGTCTTTATACACCTGAAGGTGAATTAGAGAGGAAAGGCGGCAGGATCCCTATCCAGAGAAGAGACAACAATCTTGTGAAGGCGTTTCTGGAATCACGACCGGTGGAAGATGTTCCTATCACTGAAGGCAGTGGGGAACTGCACCTTGCCTGGGCTGCCGGGCGCGGGCTGACAAGGACAACTCTTTTCCCCCTGGGTGTGTCGGGCCATTCCATAGGTGTTCTCTGCCTGGACGCGCCGGAGGGAAGAGATCACATTATTAACCGCTTGCAGAGGGGTCAAATTGAGGACCTTCTCGGGAAGACGGTTTCAGTCCTTAAAATAGCTCATAAATTCTACCGGCAGGTCATGCTTAACAGGCATCTGGACATGACAAGAAAGAAAGACGCTGCCAGGATAATCCTGACAGGCGTCTTTGATCTGGACAGCACAATCGAAATGACATCGGTGTTGATCCCTGCCGAATCCCCGATTCCTGAAGCCTTGAGGGAGCAGCGTGGGGGTTACATGGAGATACTCGCAGCCGCATCAAGGGTTTCGTCGGACATACCGATATACGAAACCCTCGAGAGGATCAGCCTTCTGGAGGGAAAAAGCCTTCTGTCATGGCTTGTTATGCAGGGATCGGATAGTGTCCTGCCCAGGCCGGGCGCTCCGGATGTTCTTTTCTACGACGATATACTTTCCGAGAAATTCGACAGGCTGGAGATCTTCGGGCAGTTATCCTTAAGGACACTTTTCATGGTACCGGTGGTTAATGAATCCGGATCGGTGATATGCGTGGTAAATTACTTCACAAAAAAGCCGCACAAATTCAGTGAGATGGAGCTTGACCTTCTAGTCAATCACGCAGGCGCGGTTGGAGAATGTATTACTGGTCCGAGCAAGGAACATTTTGAGATAAGAGTTCTGTCCGAGATCGAACAGCTTCTGGTTGAAGAGAATGAACTTTCCGTTTTTCTTAACCGTGTTGTTTCCATTGCCAGCGGTTTTGTGGGGGCCGATTCAGGATCTATTGCCCTGATTCAGGAGCGTGATGAGCAGAAGTGGCTGATCGTAGAGGATGAAAATGAAGAGGGCAAGCTGGTAGGAGCAAAATCCATGGAGTGGAGGAAAGCCCACATCCCTCCCCTAAAGGTCGGGGGAGAGGAGTTGCCGGTCAGGGAGCGCTCTTTAACAGGCTATGTTGCCTATTCGGGGAAACCCTTTTTGTGCAACGACACCAGGGAGGAGGCGGAGAGAGGTGGATTCTACAGGGAACTGGTGGGTGATGTACGATCAGAACTGGCGGTACCAATTCAGGTGGGAGAAACTGTCGTTGGAGTGATAAATCTGGACAGCTACAGGAAGGATTTTTTCTCACTTGAGCATCAGCGGATATTACTCCTTATTTCCCGATTAATAGCCAGCCGGATCGCTGACATGATCAAGATAGATGAGCTGACCAGAAAGGTCGCCAGACTAAAAAGAGAAGTTTCCTACAAAAGTCCTGAAGTAAGCTCATACCTGCTGGGCAACATAATAGGTAAAAGTGAAGCTTCAAGGCAGCTGGTAGAGAGGATAGGGAAGGTCACCGTTCTTCTCACGAACTGCCTTTTGAACTGGGATACGGATGTGGATGGTGAGATTGAGCTCGGCCTCCCGACCCTGCTGATCACAGGTGATACAGGCGCAGGCAAGGAGTTCGTCTTCAATAACCTGTATTCACTTCTCACTACAAGTTACCAGGGATCAGGGGGCCGCAGGGGGCAGTTACCGGTCAGGAAGAGCAATATAGCGGCCTTTGGGGGTGATCTGACCTACACGGAGCTTTTTGGTCACAGAAAGGGGGCGTACACGGGAGCCTATTCGGATCGCTTAGGGATCCTGGAAGAAGCTGATGGCGGAATAGTCTTTCTCGATGAGATTGCCGATGCCGATCAAAAAACTCAGGTTCAGCTGCTGAGGTTTCTTGACAGTGGTGAATTCACCAGGCTGGGTGACAACCAGGTCCGGAGAAGCAGGGTGATCCTGGTAGCCGCGACCAACAGGGATCTTTCGGTTGAAATAGAGAGGGGGAACTTTCGCGAGGACCTCTTCCACAGGCTCAATGAGCTCTCTGTGAAAGTGCCATCGTTGGCCGAGCGGAGAGATGATATCCCTGATCTTGCCAGGCATTTTCTTAGCAGGCTACACTCGAATTATTCAAGAGGAACACCGGTATCCAGGCTTGATGAGAAGGCGGCATCAATGCTCAAGGAACTGGACTATCCTGGAAATATCAGACAGCTGGTGAGCATTCTACAGGGCGCTCTTATTGAAAGCTCCGAGGATGTTGTAGGTGAGAAGGAAGTGGCCAGGGCTCTGGCTGTTACCAGGGGCTCCGCGGCCAGGGGATCGTACAACGATGAATCAGAGCTTTACGATCGGATCCGTGGAGGTAAAGGTGATTTCTGGTCACTTGTTCATGCACCGTTTGCCGCCCATGAGATAACGAGGTTCCAGGTGATCAGGATCTACAGGATGGCTCTGGCTGAGGGTGGAAATGTAAAGGGCGCGGCCCGTATTCTTGGAGCTCTGCCCGACGACGGCAGCAGTGAAGAGAGGGCGCTGAACAAATTCAAGAACTTCATGTACAAGACAGTCGGCGCCGGGAAGAGTCAGGCAAAGAATTGAGGAGAAGCCGATGACGAAAGTTATGGTCAGATATTTCAACGAACCGGGCAGTCGGAATACTGATGAAGCAATTACCATAGGGATACAGAGGGCCCACGAGCTAGAGCTCAGGCACGTGGTTGTTGCCACTACAACAGGCGATACAGCGCTGCTGGTGAAAAAAGAGGCTGATAATATCGGTTTTTCAGGTAACCTTGTGGCTGTGACATATCATGTGGGGTTTTCAAAGCCCAACGAGGATCGAATGGGATCTGAAATGAGGAAAAAACTTGAAGAATCAGGTTTCCGGCTTGTAACCGGTTGCCACGCCCTGAGTGGTCCTGAAAGATCCTTCCGGTACCAGTTCAAGGGCATCTACCCCCTTGAAATGGTAGCCTCGACTTTACGATTGTTCTCCCAGGGTGTAAAAACGTGCGTCGAGATCGCGGTCATGGCTGCTGACGCCGGAGCGGTACCATCTGGAGAGGATGTCCTCTTTATAGCAGGCACGGGTAAGGGGGCCGATACGGCCTGTGTGATATCACCCGCTCATCAGAATAATTTTCTGGATTTATCGGTTAGAGAGATATTGGCAATGCCGCGTTGAGGCCGCAATATACGGAATCGTGTCCCAGGACCCAAGACCCAGGTCCCAGGTTTACTGATCCAAGGTCCAAAATCCCAGATCGTGATGCGTAAGGCGTAATGCGTAATGTTTGAAAACAGGCTATAGGCTATAGGCGGTAGGCTCTGGATTTCATATAAAATATCAACTAGCAACTTCCAATCTCTAATTTCCAATGTTCTAATGCTCTAAACCAACCTTCAACTTTTAACTTTCATCTGGTACCACGAATGACTGAAGATCCCAGGAAAACCTTTTCAAAGAGCGCGAGGAGATACCTCGAGAGCACCGACCACAGCTCCGGTGTGGATCTGGAGCGGATTCGTAGCGCGGCTTCTGACATCCTGCCTTCAACCACACTGGATGTGGCAACCGGGGCAGGCTTCGCCCTGCGTGCCGCTGCCCCCTTCTCAGATCACTGCATTGCTCTGGATCTGACGGGAGAAATGCTTGAGATCGCAAGAGAGCACCTTGATGGATTGGGCCTGGACCATATAAGTTATGTTGCAGCCAGGTCTGAAGACCTCCCGATAAAGGCAGGAACCATAGACTTGCTTACCTGCAGGATCGCCTGCCACCATTTTGAGGATATCCCGAGATTTCTCATGGAGGCCAGGCGTGCCCTTTCCCCCAGCGGAAAGTTTATCCTCATCGATAGTATGGTCCCTGATGAGGAAAAGGCCGATGATTTCCTTAACAGGATAGAAAGGATCAGGGATCCAAGCCATATAAAAACTCTCACTCTCCAGAGGTGGAGGGAACTCTTTAGTGGTGCTGGATTTGAGTTAACTGCTGAAGAGATTTTTTCCAGGACACACCCCTTCAGGGAGTGGGCAGACAGGGTAGGCTTGAATGGAGAAGGGAGACAGAAGCTTGAGGAAGGATTCCGG
>QIFJ01000093.1 GCA_003229755.1 Pseudomonadota bacterium | reverse complement strand
CTGTCGAACTTGAGGATCGCCTTTCTGCCAATGTCCAGAACATATATGCTGCCGAGACGCACATGGGAAAAAGTAAGGGAAACCGGATCGGAAAACTCATCCCTCTTCCTGCCTATGTCACCCCATTCATCTACAAAAGCGCCGCTGGAATGAAACTTGATGATGGCGCCTCTGTCACGGTCAAGTACATAGATGTAACCCTGAAAATCTATAGTCAGATCAACCGGATCATCGAACCTGCCTTTTCTAATACCTCTCTTCCCGAAAGAGAGGATAAAATTGCCGTCCAGATCGAATTTCTGGACGAGATACCTCTCTTTGTCCAGAATATAGACAAATTCGTTGTCTGAATCCAGAGACAGGGCCACAGGCTCCCTGAACTCTCCATCGTCAAGGCCTCGTCCACCCCATTCCTTGAGGAAATCACCATCCTCATCCATAACCTGGATACGGTAATTTCCCGAATCCAGGATATAGACATTCTCCTCTTCATCGGTGTCCAGATCGGAAGGATCATCAAAATAAAGTTTCCCGACTCCGAAACGTCCCACTATGAGATCACTGGAAAGTCGCAGGACAATTTCGCCGTCGGCTGTTGCGTATGATCCAGGGAACAAGGCTGTAACGATCACAAAAAACGTGATAATCAGGAATGAGAAAGCCCTCCAGTTGAAAAATCCACGATACCCGGCCGCCCAGGCGGAGTCTATGCTGCAGAACCGATGCGAAGGCATTTTTCTTTCCTATTTCTTCTGTTCTTCCAACCGCTTTTTCTCAGCTTCAGCGGCGGCGTTGAGTTTTGCCGCCTCCTCCGCCTTGATTCTGACCATTTCGGCTTCCCGCCTTCGTTTGATCTCCTTGGACATGGACTTGAGCAGGGATGATACTACCTTTCTTCCAATCTCCAGATCGGTGGGACCTTCATTCAGACCGAAAACCCTTCCCCAGGTGAAACTTGCCCTCTGTGAGCCGCTCCCGACCCAGAGCAGCTTTCCTGTAGTAGTGTCGATAAGTGTAAGAGTCAGGGAAACGTGCATGGCAGCTTCACTGCCCTCCCCAAGTCCCCATGCATTGATATCACCGAGAAGAAGCGCCTGAACTCCCATTTCCGAGCCCAGCTTTTTAACCGTCTCCAGGTCCAGCGTGTCAAGCTTTCTGATCTTCAGGGATTTGAAGACATCCGCAACATACAGAGGGTCCTCCACTTCCGGAAAAGTGCCCAACAAGTTAAGCTCTATTTTTACGATACCCACAGCCTGGTCTTCGGCCCCCTTATCCCCGCCCAGATTAGTAAAGGGCAGGATAGCTACTTTCTTCAGCCCAAGGTATTGCCTCTTGCTCTCAGACGGCTTGCTGATCGACTTCACTGATGGTGAACCAGAGCAGGCGGAAAGAGCAAAGGCAAGAAATACGGCAATGATCAAACCAGATTTTCGGGTGACTCTTCTTAACATTTTTTCCTCCTTGAACGATGAAGTATCACTACCATTTATTCTGCAATAATGCCACTTCACTTAATTGTCCAACGTAACGCAAGAAATGAGCAATTTTACCTGATTTCACAACAAAATTCCGTACTCGGCCCAGGTCTTCCTGACAAACAGGTCTATCTGTCTCAGTTTTCACTCTCCGAGTAAACTCATCCCGTTAGAATTCCATAAAGAACTCAACTTCCCAGGTCCTCACAACATCCTTCTCTGTTGAGAAGGCCCTGTCGTTTTCGTAGGACACACTTAAAGCCGAGTTGTCGAATTCCATATCCACGGAGACTTCAAGGGTGTCTTCGTTATCACTATCGTCAGAGGTCTGATACTGGTATTCCACATCAAACTGGATATTGCCCAGAAGGCCAACCGATATCTGGACACTGACGTCATTGTTATAATCATCATCTGCCCCAAAGTTATTCGTATATTCTCCGTCGTTCTCAATGGAGAACTCCCAGTCGGCGTGCTGGAATATTAACGCCATTTCGTATGCCAGATTGAGGTCCACATTCTCTGTGACCCCATCTGTTCGCTCAAAAGCATATCCCGGTTCGAGCACCAGAACAAAGGCCTTAGGCAAATTGAAGGTGTATGTAAACTCCAGGTCGATGGTCTGTTTATCTGTTGTCTCGTTGGCGACCCTGTCGTTATCCGTCGAGAATTCCACCGAAGGATTGAAGGTGAGGTTGGGAAAATCGAAGGCTTCCCCCTCGTAGGTCAGTTCAATTTTATAACTCCTGCTCTCACTTGTAAAAGATCCTATTGTGTACTCGGTAGCCCTGTTGTATGCAAGATCAAGGCTCAGGTCTTTGGCAGGAGTGATAGTGATGCTGAGATCAAAATCGCGCTGCCTGGTATCGGTATTTATTGTAGTATCGGCGAATTCCGAGTCGGCAAGATCAAGGCTCTGCTTCACCGAGTAGTCCAGATAATCAGAAGGGCTGCCCGCGAATTCCAGTGTAAACCCGATATCAAGGTTTCGCACATCATCCTGAGGTATGGGGCTCTTTACTCTTTCCCTTCCGAACTCCAACCTTTCCGTGAGGGTTCCAATAGGAAGAAATTCCTGGCTGATCTTGAAATCGAACTCAATTTTAATCGTATCGGTATCGTCCACCAACTCCCGTTCATCGGTTATTTCAAGATCAGAACTGATGTTAGGCCACGTTTCAAGAGCAAGCCTGGCCCTGCTTTCCAGAGTCCTGGACCGCTCAGAAAGGATAACCTGGCCCGAGTTGTTGAGAGTATCTTCTGTCTCTCCTTCCAGGGTTGTATCGATGTTAAGTTTCAATGAGGGGGTCATGGACTGATTTAGGGACGCAGTGAAGTCCCACCTAGTGAGATCTTTGTCGCTGTTGTTAAGCAGCCGGTCATCCAGTTTCTCCCTTTTGTAGGAAGCATCCAGAGTGACAATCTCACCGAATCCATAAGTCGTGACAAGGTCAATTTTCTCCTCATTCGTATCTTCCAGATTCTGCTGCTCGTTGATAAGCTTCTGTAATGTGGCATTGAAGGTGGGTGAATAGACTGGAGCGAGGTCCAATTCAGCGCTAAACTCTAAGGCGTCCTTTCGCTCCTTGTTAAACTCGTTCGTATATTCGATAGTATCCTCGGCGCTGAATCCCAGATTCCAGATGATGCTTGAAAGGTCCAGTTCCAGTGAGGGCGTCACTTCCTTGATATCCACGTCGTTGGATTTGAAAATATCTTCAATAGTAAGCTTAAACTCCAGATTCACATCCAGTCTGTCACTGAATGTCTCGTCCCAGTCAAAGGTGTAATCCTGGCCAAAAGTCTCTGTAACAACCCAGTCATTGACCACAAATTCCTGTTCCAGCTCATAGGAGTTATCTATAGAAAACCCCGGCGCTCCGGCCAGGAGGATACCCGGGAGGAACAGAATCGAGAAAATAAGACATCCGAACCCCCTTACCGGAACGCTCAGAGACTGTCTTCCCATCCTCAAATTCAGGAACTCCCTTCCGTATAAAATGTTTTGAGTTACCAGATTGCAACAGCATCAGACAAAAAACATGGGACTGGCCAATCAACTGGCAGTGCAATGCCCATACCTTGAGAAAAATATAACAAAACCGCTGTAAGCTATCATAATTTGGCGGATTCTGCTAACTTCGAGCTTTTATTTACAATTTGTGAAAAGGTATTTTGGGGCAAATGACGCAAGATTGGGTTATTTGGTGTGATTGAGATAGGGAGGAGGAAAAAGGAAGAAGGAAAGAGTCTGGCCTCACGCAAAGCTGCTAAGTACAATAAGAAAATCTTTGTCTGGACCACAGTACAGCCACTTGAAGGCTGTTCCACAGGGTTTCACGGGGTGTAGTGCAGTGGAAGTGGTTAAACCAGAGCGAAGGGCAGAGTGCGAAGGGCGCAATAAAATACGTATCGGGTTTTACTAATCACCAATCACCATTTACGCATCACCCGTCACGATATTGGATCTTGGACATTGGATCCTGGATAAACACACCTGGGCCCTGGGTCTTGGGTCCCGGGACTGAAACTCTGGCGCGATTTTATGAATGAACCGGGGAAACGGCGAACCGGAGAATCGGAGTAGAACCGGTCGTGCGACGGGCGATCCTGAGAGATCAGTTGTTTGTCGTTGGTTGTACCTGGAACATGGAACTTGAAACCTGAAACTTGAAACTCATTTTGCCAAAGGCAGAATGTATCCCAAGGTCTGACCGTACTCTACCCTGTCCTCTTCCTCTGCCGTGAACACCGAGGCAATACCGTCCCTGGGAGCTTTTACCATATAGACAGTTCCACGCCTGTCTTCCAGTTTAACCAGGTCCTGACCTTCGCTTACCTCATCACCGGGCCCGGCGAGCCATTCAATCACCTCAAGCCGGCCGGGGTCATCATCCAAACCAAACAGGAACACGGCGCCCTCTGCAGCGGCCACCTCATCGGCAGTCGGGGCACGGCTGATGATCGTAGCCTTGATCGTTGATAGACCAGGCTCGCTGCCGGGAAGGTAATTAACAGAGGCAATACCGTCCTTTTCATCTGTTACAGCGCTATCCGCCGACATGGTACCGCCGCCTGAGGCAACTTCGAACAGAACATCAGTGTTGAAGTTGGGGTTGCCGTTGGCGTCACTTACCTTCGCGGTTATCACAGAACCGGTCTTGTCATCGGTGAATATCTCTCCGGGCTCAGCCGTAAGGGCGATCTCTGCGGGAGCGTCGGATCGAAGCTCGATGGAGACCACAGCTACATGCCCGCCGGTCAAGTCACGGACCTCTATTTGAACCTCACCTATCACAGTTCCTGCTATGTAATCGGCAAAAGCACGGCCGCGAGAGTCGGTGTAGGACTTTATCTCTTTTATGGAGCCATTATCACCAAGTAGAGTGAACCTGATTCGCTCACCCGCAACCAGGTCCCCGGATTCGTCCCTGACCACTGCTGTTATGCGCGAACGGCTATGACCATCCGCAGTGAGCCAATCCCTGGACAACGATACCTCCATGGACCCGGAGAGGCTCAGGGCCGTAGCCTGGGGCTTTTTCACCAGAACATCTACGGTACCGGTAATGAAGGACCTTACATAACCAACACCCACATCGCCGGAAACCATGTCCTTTGCGCTTACCAGGACCGTCTTGGCAGCGAAACCGGAAATATACTGAGCGGAAACCTCGCCAAAGGAGTCAGTCACACTGCCCCAGTCGACGTCCATCTCACCGCCCACCATATCTGCAAATGCACCTCCCCCGACAATACCTGTGTACTCATCGGTAGTGGACATGGTGAGAAGAAGTTCATGATCCCGAACCGGTTT
>QIFJ01000007.1 GCA_003229755.1 Pseudomonadota bacterium | reverse complement strand
TGCCGCGTCAAGGCAGTGCTCTCCCACTGAGCTACGTGCCTACAGGATGTCGGATTAACTAACAACAAGTGTTTCCTTTGTCAAGCGTAACAGCGGCCCAGGCCGCATCGAGTTTCTTGTTTCTAGTTTCTGGTAACAGAAACTCACCCTCTCCTAACCTCTCCCCTCATCAGTCTTCGCTAAAGCTACGACCTGACAAGAGGGAGAGGGATAAACACCCATACTCCGATACCCGTTCCTGTGAAACCCCGTGAAACCCTGTGGAGCAGCCTGAAAGTGGCTGCACTGTGGTCCAAACCCTGTGTACCCTGTGTTCCAAGCTTTTATCGCTTTCCATAAAACCCAACCCAACGCCTGCTCTTATCCCCTCCATCCCTGTTAGAATCAATCGCCTGCCATTCTTTTGCCTTTAGTCTGTCCACAGCCTATAGCCTGGTTCTTCCAATTTCCACTATCCAATCTCGAATTTCGACTTTCGAATCTCGGATCACAGCGATATGGAATACACTGTCCCTACCAGTATCTCAGTGGTGGGGATCAGTCCGCCGGCAGTTTCATCAAATGCCCATGAGTGCTGGAGGGAAAGTTTAAGCAACAGATGGGGTAGAAAATTGTACAGTGCGCCTATCCTGGTGAAGAGGTTTTCATTACCGTCAAACAGCTTCTGATCCTTGCTATCTGCTCTTGACCAGATATCGGCTTCAAGACCCCTCCTGTCGTCCTCCAGCAGTTTCAGGGACAATCCGAACCTTCTCATCGAACTATCGTCAAATCTATCGTAGCTGGTCTCAACGGAAAAATGTTCCCCAATAGTATATCTCAGCCAGATCGAGTCCATGCGTCTGTCCGGAGCAGCGCTGCCCTGGGGAAATAGTTTCCTTTGTGTCGTCCCCGCCATACCCCATCTTTCCAGCAGGTATAATTCATCAAAGTAGGCCGGAACATACCCATTGTCACTCTGAAGAGTACCCGCTTCGACCGTCAGGCGATGAAGATAGAATTGGGAGAAGTCCAGTTCGAACATGAGGCCCCCACCCCTTCCACCAGAATCCCTGCCGAGGGACCCTGAATTCAGCTTGATCCACATGTCCAGCACCCTTCTGTTCAGGATACGGACCTGACCCTGGATATTGTATCCTGCAACCCTTTCCCGGGTGGCTGCTTTCGGCCTGCCATCTTTGAAAACATTCGCAAAATCAACGGGCGCATCCGGGTCCACTGCGCTTTCCATAATCACTGCCATATCCGGGTTGGGCCTGTACTTGACGGCTACTGCTGTAAGTTGAGGATCGACAACCCGGTCCACCAGCAGCTCAAAATCAGCTTTGCCCCAGGTTCCATTAATAATGAAACCGGGGAGAATGTAATTGAATTCGGCATCACCCAGAACTCCGCGAACAAGCTGCCTGCTTCCGATCGAAAGTCCATTCACCGTAGCAAGACCGGCTTTAAACGATCCAGACCCGGATTTGTACGTTAATTCATCCAGGGGTCGGATAAAATCGCCCTTGCGTTTCCATTCCTCCTTTAAAAATCCATCTCCCTCAATGTTCCACCTGAGGTTAAGATCAAGGACGAAGGTCCATCTTTCAGATCGGTATGATGGCGTCATGATCAACACGCCCAGCGTTTGAGTATCGTCTGTCGATCTGTCTTCGAGAAACGCGATACCGGCACCTCCGGTAAGGTTCCAGATTCCATCAGAACCGTAGGTCAAAGCGGGAATTAGTAATACTGATAAGACTGTTAGAAGGTATTTTCTCACTCTGTCCTCAGGATAGTTTTTTTGGTTCATCTCCAAATTGATTGGTGGTCAGTAAGTAATTAATGGGTTACGGTAAAAGCCCCTTCGCCTTCGCAACCCCCTCTGAGCTTCGCTTCAGGGCCTTTTACCGGAACCCTGGATAGATAATTTATATCAAGCCGATCATTCCTCCAGGGATCTGAAACCGGCCAGGATATAGACTACTCCGGAGATAACCGTCAACAGGCCGGTTATTAATGCCAGAGGGTTAAAGTAGGGAAGAAGGGATGGGATCTTTTTGGCGACACCGGCACCGATAAGAAGTGCCCAGACTATTGTCAGGAACTGAAAAAATGTTGTCGCCTTGCTCACCATTCGCGGCTTTATGTCGAGGTACCCTGTGAGATGATAAACGGTTACGGAACCGGAAACTATAATTATATCCCTGCTGATAACCGCTATTGAAAGCCACAGAGGGACTATCTTAAGAATCGCGAGACTTACGTATGAAGTAGTAATAAGCAGCTTGTCCGCCATAGGATCCAGAAAAGTACCCAGCCTGGTCTGCATATTCCAGACCTTGGCTATAAATCCATCCAGCCCGTCAGTAATAACCGCCCCGAGGAATACCCAGAACGCAAAACCGTAACTTCCCTGCAGCACCTTGTAAAGGAACAGGGGGATCAGTAGTATCCTGATGACTGTCAACGCGTTTGGTAAATTCATCTTTTCTTGTTCCAGGTTCCAGGTTCCACGTTCCAGGCCATATATATGATAATTATCTTGGAACCTGGAACTTGAAACCTGGAACTGGTTAAGTAGGCCGAATTACTCGGCCTACTTAACCCTGGCATCTACATTAAGAACATACGAAAACAGGGATTTATGACGCCCCAGATAGTCTTCCATGGCAAGTATAACCGCCCTGGTGTCGGGATCAATACGTACAGTCTGATATAGATTTCTTCCCCTTCTCCTGGCCCTTTTGTCCGAGATCAGCTTGCCTGCGGAGGAAAAGATCCTCACCCTTGATTGCAATTCGTCAGGACCAGTCAACTCCACCCGGACTGCCAGCTCAATAGTCCGTTCCGGAAGCAGGAAGTGATAAAAGTCGTGGTCCCTGGAATAATCAATCTTGCCGATGATCCCCATGCCGACAGGGGCGATGTTAGCCGTGTAGATCGTACCGTTTTCCTCCTGCTCAGCCCACTGTACCAGCTCAACCTTTTTAAGGTCTTCGGGATTCTCCAGGCCTGGCACAGGGATCCTTTTGTAGAATGGAACTTCAAGGCCGTATTCAATAACGCCCCGCACTGCCGCAGGGTCGTCCCGCAGTACAATGGTGAAAACGCCATCGCTTTGTTCGACGTCAAGAGAAAACCCGGTTAATTCGATCTCCTTCAGGATATCGATCACCTTTGGAGCGGTGATGGCCGTCCAGAGGTTCAATCGGGCCTGCTCCTTAGTGTATGCTACAGGAACTATCGTGGCCTCCTCACCCAGCCTCGCTTTTAACCTGTATTTCAGCTCCCTTAGGACAAAAGAGGTAACTGAACCCTCAATATTCAGGGTATAGGAGCTTCTGATCGTCTCCCTGTCGACGAAATCCGCTTTCAGCTCTGCCGCGACCAGGGCTGAAAGTTCCTTGATGTTCCGGGAAAGCTCGTCGCCGATAACGCGCTCACCCGTGGACTTAATGGCCATTGTAAACTCCCGACTGTCCGCAAAGGCCGATTCGGCTGTTCCTGTATCAATTGCTTCAATGATCAACTTGACAGGTATCAGCATGGAATCAGAACTCCCTTCTATCTCTCCATTTTTCTGGAAGTTCACGCCGATCGCCAGGTCGGTCATGGCATCAATGCCGGCAAGGATCAGTGATCCCTGGGTCTGCGGAGGTCTGATGATCCTGAACTGAGGTTTCACTACCTCTGCATGGCCCTCTATTCCCTCATCCGGGGTCTTTTTAAGATCCTCTTCCGGGGGAGGTGGTATGAATGTAATACCGGCATCGATCAGTTTCGAACTGATATCTTCGCTTGCCTGATTAGCCAGTACCTCGGCCAGCTCCAGATCTACCGGTATATCCAGAGTAACGAACACAGAAGCCAGTGGTGGACTCCCGGGAACTTTTATCAGGCCCAGCCTTGACAGGTGCTTTCGGAGCAACTCCATGTCCACTCTGACAGTAAGATTGATCGTATATGCCAGATCGCTTATGTCCTGGTTGGCGATTTTGTAGTTTGTTATGAACAGGTCCGCCCGGGGAACAATTTTTTTATTAAGGAAGGAATAAAAGGCTTCATAGGTTTTTTCAGGGAATATCTCCGTCAGGGCCTTCTGTACCGCCTTTTTCTTTGATATGTTCAGGGCATCTTTTTGCGCTTTTACGATATTCCCATCCTCTATCGGAGCATAATCCGAAACGTAATAGATCCCTGATACGGCGAATGCCGGCATGGAAGTCAGAATGCCCGACACCACAATGAGTAAAATGAGAACTTTTGGTTTAATGTAGCTCAAAGTTGCCTCCGTATTGTTTGAGAACAACGTCCCAGGACCCAAGACCCAGGACCCAGGTATTAAACTAGTTCCAGGTTCCAAGTTCCAGGTTCCATGTTAAGTTAATCCAAGATCCAAAGTCCAATATCAACTAACCACAAGATTGCTTCGTCATTACACTATAGACGATATTCCTTCCGCCATCGCTAAAGCTATGGCGTGACAAGCGCAATGACTTTTTATCATCTTTCTGGTTTCATCCACCCCAAAGCCTTTTTCTGCGGCCCCCTGCGGTCAGGGCTGACTAGCCCTCCCTGCGGCCCTCTGCGTTAAGGCTTTTATCGCCTTTCGATTTTCCAATACTCTAATTTCTAATGCTCTAACGTTCTAAATCCAATTTCCAATTTAGTTGAAGGTCAATATTACTAATACATAAATATCAGGGCCGGGATTTTGGTGAATCACGAAGCGAAGCTCAAGGGGGTTGCGGAGGCGAGTGATTACACCCAAAAGCCCGGCCTTCAGAGTA
>QIFJ01000278.1 GCA_003229755.1 Pseudomonadota bacterium | reverse complement strand
TTGAAATAGAAACGCCGTTTCTCACCAAAAGCACACCTGAAGGGGCCAGGGATTATCTTGTCCCATCCAGGATCAATCCAGGGCGAATGTTCGCTCTCCCGCAATCTCCCCAGCTTTTCAAGCAGATACTGATGATATCCGGCTATGATCGGTATTTTCAGATAGTTCACTGTTTCCGTGACGAGGATCTGAGGGCTGATAGACAACCGGAATTTACACAGATCGATGTGGAGATGGCGTTTGTCACAGCCGACACCCTTTTCGAGATCATGGAAAGAATGATGGTGGGAATATTTAAAGCCGCCCTTGACGTGGATGTGAAGCCACCCTTTCCGTGCCTCACATACGAGGATGCTGTGGACAGGTACGGCCTTGACAGGCCCGACACCAGATTCGAGATGGAGCTCGTAGACCTTTCCGGTACCCTGGGCAAGACGGAGGCGAAGATCTTTTCAGAAACTGTTGATAGCGGCGGGAAGGTAAAGGGCATAACTGTAAAAGGCGGTGCCGGGATGTCGAGGAAGGATCTTGACGAGTTGACCGGATATGCAGCCATCTACGGCGCTAAAGGCCTTGCCTGGTTCAAGAGTTCAGCTGACGGCTGGCAGTCTCCCCTGGCCAAATTTATAGATGACGATGTCAAAAAAGTGGTTTCAAGGATAGCCGAATTTGAAGCAGGAGACCTGCTCCTGGTAATTGCCGGTGAATCGGAGACGGTAAATGAATCCCTGGGTCAGTTGAGAGTTCACCTTGCCCGCCAGCTGGATCTCATCCCGGCGGACCGCTACAATTTCTGCTGGGTCGTGGATTTTCCACTGTTTGAATATGACAGTGACGAGGAGAGATTCGTATCCATGCACCATCCTTTTACCTCTCCCATCGAAGAGGATATCCCTCTCCTGGATTCAGATCCTGGCAGCGTCAGGGCCAGGGCATACGATCTTGTGCTTAACGGTTCAGAGATCGGCGGGGGCAGTATCAGGATCCATACCGAGGAGGTCCAGAGCAGGGTTTTCGAACTGCTCAAGATAGGTACCGAGGAGGCGGCAGAGAAGTTCGGTTTCCTCCTGGAGGCTCTTCAGTACGGTGCTCCGCCTCACGGTGGTATAGCCTTCGGCCTTGACAGGATAATCATGATCCTGGCGAATGCCGACTCCATAAGAGATGTGATCCCGTTTCCCAAGACACAAAAAGCCCAGTGCCTGATGACCGGCGCGCCAACCCAGGTTGATCAGCAGCAGCTGACCGAACTGGGTCTGAGGCTTAAAAAATAGGGAAAATCTGCTCAGGGTCTTTTACTGCAGCACGTGATGTAAAAAATTCAAGCCGGGCTTTTGTGTGTAGTCACTCTGCTGCGCGTGAGGCTAGCTTCGCTTCGTAATTCAACAAAACCCCGGCTTAATAAAAAACCCGATACCGAAAATTCATCTGCATATCAGGAGATTAACCGCATATTTTACAAAAGAGCTTGACAGAAAAGATCGTCATCTATATACGTATACAATATACAGTATACGGCTTGTGCCCAAATTTACAGGTGATGTCCGGAGGGGGCATTAAAGGCCAGAAAATCCCCCTTTGGCTTCAGATAATCATTATCGGTTATTCTCTCCAGAGTGGTGAGGTTAGACCACATGTAAGAGGCGCGGACTTCGTTTAACTTGAGAAGGGAAACTGAAAATTACCTGCTCCAGAAAACGGCAGGTCGAAAGGGGGGTAAAATGGCCCGTAAGAGGAACAAGATAACTGTCGTGGGAGCTGGTAACGTTGGTGCCACGGCTGTTCACTGGGCAGCTGCCAGGGAACTGGGTGACATCGTCCTTGTGGATATTGTGGAGGGAATGCCCCAGGGCAAGGCCCTCGATATGATGGAAACTGCTCCGGTGGAAGGCTTTGACTGCAACGTGATCGGTACTAACAGTTACGAGGAGACAGCAGGCTCGGATGTTGTCATCATCACCGCGGGTCTTGCCAGGAAACCCGGAATGAGCCGGGACGACCTCCTGATGAAGAATTTTGAGATAGTTAAAAGTTGTGCAGAACAGTCGGCGAAGCATTCTCCCGATGCCATCATAATAGTTGTGAGCAACCCTCTGGACGTTATGACATACGTTGCGCGGGCTGTAACTGGCTTTCCCAAGAACCGTGTAATGGGGATGGCCGGTGTGCTTGATAGCGCCAGGTTCAGGGTGTTCATAGCAATGGAACTGGGTATCTCTGTTGAGGATACCAGCGCCTTTGTCCTGGGGGGACATGGTGACAGCATGGTCCCGCTCGTGCGATATTCCTATGCGGGCGGTATCCCCATCGAAAAGCTGATCTCCGCCGAAAGGATCGACGCGATAGTCGAACGCACAAGAAACGCGGGCGGCGAGATAGTCGGTCTGCTGAAGACGGGGAGTGCGTACTATTCTCCCTCCGCCTCCGCGGTTCAGATGGCAGAGGCCATTTTAAAGGACAAGAAAAGGATCATGCCCTGTGCAGTAGCTCTCGAAGGTGAGTACGGAGTTTCCGACGGCCTGTATGTGGGTGTGCCCATTATCGTCGGCGGCGACGGTGTGGAGAAGATCATTGAGATCGAACTCACCGTCGAGGAGATGGCTGCTCTTCAGGAGTCCGTAAGCGATATCAGGGAGAACGTGGAGAAGTTGCCGCTTTGATGGATGTGAGGAACGCCACATATTGATTTCTTGTTACGGAGGGCTGCCAGGTTTATGGGCAGCCCTCTTTTTTTTAGCATGACCATCGCGCCCGAGCATGGGCGCCCGAATCCATAACCTTAACATAAAGTTATGGATTCGTGAGGGAAGGGAAAACGACGCTTTTCGCTTCCCGCGGAGTGAAAAGCCGCTCACGGGCTTTTCACGACAAATAACAAACCAAAACAACGCGATGAGAGAAATAGAATCCGGGGAAATTACCGAAGCTGTCAGAAAAATGTCCATCAAGGCCGCATATATGCTTGGTCACGATGTGATGGAAGCCCTCGAGGAAAACCTGAAGAAGGAAATATCCCCCACCGGTAGAGAAGTTCTCAGGCAGCTTGTGGAAAACGCAAGGATCGCCGAAGAGGGGCTTTTCCCGATGTGCCAGGACACCGGGTTTGCCGTTATCTTCGTGGAACTTGGACAGGACGTTCATGTTGCCGGTGGAGATCTGAACCAGGCTATCCATGAAGGAGTACGGCAGGGATATTCCGAGGGGTTCCTCAGAAAGAGCGTCTGTGATCCCTTTACAAGAAAAAATACCGGTGATAACACACCTGCTGTCATTCATATCAAAATTATTCCAGGGGACAGGATCAAACTGACCCTGGCCGGTAAAGGCGGAGGCAGCGAGAATATGAGTCGAGTGATGATGCTCAAACCCTCCGACGGCAAGACCGGAATAATGGATTATGTGGTTCAGAGGGTTAGTGAATCGGGTCCAAACCCCTGTCCTCCTACGATAATCGGTGTCGGGATCGGAGGTACTTTCGAAAAGGCGGCCCTGCTTGCCAAGGAAGCGCTTTTAAGGCCTCTTGGGGAACCAAGCCCCGACCCGGAACTTGCGGCGATGGAAGAAGAGATCCTCGAAAGGATCAACAGGCTCGGGATAGGGCCAGGGGGGCTGGGAGGAAAGACTACATCCATGGCGGTACACGTCAAGATGCACCCTTGCCACATCGCCAGTCTTCCCATTGCTGTCAATATAAACTGCCATGCTCACAGGCACAGAGAAATGATACTCTGAAGGAGAAGAGATCGTGCCAGGACCGATAAGATTGAATCCGCCTCTCACTGACGAAGATGTAATGAAACTCAGAGCAGGCGACCAGGTGCTTATTACAGGGATTCTTTACACAGGCAGGGATGCGGCCCACAAGAGGCTTGTTGACCTTATTGACTCGGGTGAGCCTCTGCCCATGGACCTGACCGGTCAGATAATCTACTTCGTAGGTCCCTCTCCCAGCAGGCCCGGACAGCCCATCGGATCAGCCGGTCCAACAACAAGCTACAGGATGGATGCCTACTCGCCCAGGCTCATTGAGAGAGGCCTTAAGGGGATGATAGGGAAGGGCTTCCGTTCAAGGGAGGTTGTGGACTCCATGGTGAAACATAAGGCCGTCTACATGGCGGCGGTGGGAGGGGCAGCAGCTCTTATCTCCAGGAAGATCACCTCCTGCGAGATCGTAGCGTATGAGGACCTGGGCCCCGAGGCCATAAGGAAGCTGGAGGTGACCGATTTCCCGGCAATTGTTGTTAACGACTGTGAGGGAAATGATCTGTATGAGCAGGGCATCGAGGAGTACAGGATCGCGTAATAAGAGAGTTTCTAGTTTCTGGTTTCTGGTTTCTAGTGTGGAGGTTAAGAGATGAAGGTTCACGAATATCAAGCCAAGGAGTTGCTCAAACAGTACGGCATTCCCGTTCCTGAGGGAGGAGTTGTAGCCGAATCCATTGGAACGAAAGTAGTTGTCAAGGCACAGATACACGCTGGTGGAAGAGGTAAGGCCGGCGGTGTCAAGCTGGTGGATACACCTGAACAAGCAGCCAAAGTCGCAGACGGCCTTCTGGGCAAATCGCTGGTCACTTACCAGACCGGCCCAGAGGGCAGCGTTGTCAATCAGGTTCTTGTTGAGGGGGCATTGGCGATCGCTTCAGAGCTTTACCTGGGGATGGTCATTGACAGAGCAACCGAACGTGTAGCAGTGATGGCCTGCACGGAAGGCGGTGTAGAGATTGAGACTGTGGCTGCCGAGACACCAGAAAAGATCCTGAAGGAGTTTGCCGACCCTAATATGGGACTCATGCCGTACCAGGCGAGGAAACTTGCTTTCGGCCTGGGGCTCAAAGGCAAAACAGCTTCTGCCGCGGCTTCCTTTATTCTAAAGCTCTACAGGCTCTTTGTGGACAAGGATTGTTCTATTGCGGAGATCAATCCGCTGATCACGACAGAAGATGGCGCGGTAATAGCTCTGGATGCCAAGCTTAACTTCGACGACAATGCTCTGTACCGTCAGGAAGCTGTGACCGAGTTGAGGGACCTTGGTGAGGAAGAGCCGCTGGAGATCGAGGCATCTAAACACGGGTTGTCCTACATAAAGCTGGACGGTAACGTAGGCTGCATGGTGAACGGCGCTGGTCTCGCAATGGCTACTATGGATATCATCAAGCTGGCGGGAGGAGAGCCTGCCAACTTTCTGGATGTAGGGGGCGGCGCTAAAGAAGAATCTGTTACCAATGCTTTCAAGATCATCCTGGCCGACAAAAATGTGAAAGCCGTCCTTGTCAACATATTCGGAGGTATAGTCAGGTGCGATATCGTCGCGCAGGGCGTAATAAACGCCGCCAGAACGCTGGACCTCAAGACCCCTGTTATTGTCAGGCTTGAGGGTACTAATGCCGATGAAGGCATGCGGTTGATAGATGAATCAGGACTTAAGTTTGAAACAGCCAAAGGGCTGAAAGCAGCAGCCGAAAAGTCAGTTGCGGCTGCCACTGCTGCGGGAGGTGAATGATGAGCATCCTGGTCAACAGCGAAACCAGAGTTGTGGTACAGGGTATCACCGGCCGTGAGGGAACGTTCCACACCCGTCAGTGTGTGGATTATGGAACTAATGTAGTAGCTGGGGTGACTCCCGGCAAGGGAGGCCAGGACATGGATGGTATTCCCGTTTTCGATACGGTCGATCAGGCTGTCCAGAAAGAGGGAGCCAATGCGTCCCTGATATTCGTTCCGCCGCCTTTCGCGGGTGATGCCATCCTCGAAGCAGCCCACGCCGGTGTGGATGTAATTGTCTGCATAACAGAAGGGCTCCCTACTATTGACATGGTGAAGGTCAAGGATACACTAGCTGGAATGGGTACGAAGCTTGTGGGCCCGAACTGTCCAGGTGTCATCACACCCGGTGAGTGCAAGATGGGTATCATGCCCGGTTTTATACACAAGGAAGGCTCCGTAGGTGTTATTTCAAGGAGCGGAACCCTGACCTACGAGGCAGTGGGACAGCTTACAGAGATGGGTATCGGCCAGAGTACGTGTATAGGGATCGGTGGTGATCCGGTCATCGGTAGTTCATTCCTCGATCTGTTGAAGCTTTTTGGCGAGGATGACGACACTGAAGCAGTTGTGCTCATCGGAGAGATAGGTGGATCTGCTGAAGAGGAGGCCGCCGAATACATCAAGGAGCATTACCAGAAACCGGTTGTGTCGTTTATTGCCGGTCAGACTGCTCCACCCGGGAAAAGGATGGGCCACGCAGGTGCTATCATAGCTGGAGGCAAGGGGACAGCTGCCGAGAAGGTCGCCGCCCTCGAGGAGGCAGGAGTTACAGTGACCTCCAGCCCAGCGGAGATCGGTTCTTCCGTCGCAGGGGTCCTGGGGCGCTGACAGGAGGTTACTATGGCTGAAACAGCCCGCAAGGAGGAGACAGTTGTCGCCGAATACGGGGAGAGGAAGATAGTCATTATTCCCCGTTACTGCAAGGGTTGCGACATATGTGTCAAGGTCTGTCCAGCGGCGGTTCTTGATATGAAGGAGTTCAAGGTCTGTGTCGTTGATATCGAGGCGTGTACCGAGTGTATGCTCTGCGAGGTGAGTTGTCCGGATTTCGCCATTGAGGTACACCCATCGGGCAAAAAGGGGAAGGTAAAATGAGCGAAAAGGTGGTGTTCTACCAGGGCAATGAAGCCTGCGCCGAGGGTGCCCTCTACGCTGGCTGCAAATTCTTCGCAGGATACCCCATTACGCCCTCCACGGAAGTGGCGGAGTTCCTGGCCAGGCGGCTTCCCAAAGAGGGCGGTGCATTCATACAGATGGAAGACGAGATAGCAGCAATGGCGGCGGTGATAGGCGCATCCCTTACCGGCGCCAAAAGCCTTACCGCGACGAGTGGTCCGGGAATGTCGCTGAAGCTGGAAAACCTGGGGTTCGCGTGCATAACAGAGGTCCCATGCGTTATCCTCAACGTAATGAGGGGTGGACCGAGCACTGGCTTGCCGACTGGCCCCAGCCAGGCGGATGTCATGCAGGCGAGATGGGGAACTCATGGAGACCATCCGGCGATCGCTTTGGTGCCCGGTTCGGTGCAGGAAACTTTTACTGAGACGGTCAGGGCGTTTAACCTGGCTGAGAGGCTGAGGACGCCCGTCATCCTGCTCACCGACGAGATTATTGGACACATGCGCGAGAAGTTCACCATCCCCGCTAAAGGTGAGATCGAGATCTGGGACAGGCCCCGGCCCACCGTACCACCTGAGGAATACAAACCCTACGACACATCCGAAGGGATCATTCCACCCATGGCCGATTTCGGATCGGGTTACAGATGGCATGTTACCGGCCTGAACCATGACGAAACAGGTTTTCCCACGAATATACCCTCTCTGGTCGAGCCCGAGGAAAGGCGGCTGATGGCGAAGGTAACCGAAAACCTGGATATCATAGAGAAGTACGAATACATCGAAAAGAAGGGTTCAAAGGTGGCAATCGTTGCCTTCGGATCATCCGCGAGATCAACGAGATCTGCCATCGCCAAGGCCGCGGAAGGTGGAATAAATGTCGATTTTCTCAGACTCGTAACTCTCTGGCCATTCCCCTCCCATGTAGTGAATGAGATGGCAGACAAAGTGGATGTGATAATCGTGCCGGAGATGAACCTCGGGCAGATGATCGAAGAGGTTGAGCGGTCAGTAAAGGGGAAGGCTGAGGTAACGGGTGTCAACAGGGCGGACGGCGAACCTATTACACCAGACCAGATCCTGGAAAAAATCAGGGAGGTTTCGTAATGGCTTTCGATTATGATCAGTACTTGCGTCCGGGCAAACTTCCTCATATCTGGTGTCCGGGATGCGCGCACGGAATAGTAATGAAATCGATAATAAGGGCGATCGACAGGGAGGAACTTGAAAAGGACAACACTGTGATCGTTTCCGGGATCGGGTGTGCTTCCCGGATGCCAGGTTATGTGGATTTCAACACACTTCACACAACCCACGGCAGAGCCCTTGGCTTCGCCACGGGAGTGAAGATGGCAAAACCGTCTCTAAACGTAATTGTTGTAGCCGGTGACGGAGACGCCCTGGCTATCGGCGGTAACCATTTTATCCACGCCTGCCGCAGAAATATCGATATTACACTGATAGTTTTCAACAATAACATTTATGGTATGACCGGCGGTCAGTTCTCGCCCACGACACCCCACGGGAAATTGGCAAGCACCACACCGTACGGGAATCCTGATTATGCCTTCGATGTCGTGGAACTTTCCATGGGTGCGGGTGCCTCCTATGTTGCAAGGGGCACGGCTTATCACGCTGTTCCGCTGACGAGGCTCATTGCGAACGGCATCGCCCACAGGGGATTTTCTGTGATAGACGCGTTATGCACGTGCCCTGTGACGTACGGCAGGAGAAACAAGCTGGGCTCAGGGACCGATATGCTGCTGTGGTTCAAGGGAAACACGGTCGGCAAGAAGATAGCTGATAAACAGCCAGAAAAAGCTGAAGGCAAGATCGTTACAGGGGTCTTCAAACAGGATGAGAAACCGGAGTATTGCGACGAGTATGCCAAGATCATAGAAAAGGTAGGCTCACAGGCCTGACCACAGGAGGCTGATATGTCAGAGCGGTACGAAGTAAGATTGAGCGGAGCGGGTGGTCAGGGCCTCGTTCTGGCGGGTGTTATCCTGGCGGAAGCCGCGGCGTTGTACGATGGCAAGAACGCTGTTCAGACCCAGTCCTATGGCCCGGAAGCTCGGGGAGGGGCCAGCAAGTCAGAGGTTATCATCTCGGAGTTCAGCATCGATTACCCCAAGGCTACAGAGATAGACCTGCTGTTGTGCCTCACTCAAGAGGCCTGCGATAAATACACCAGCGACCTGAAGAAAAAAGGGATCATTATCGCGGATTCGCGAATGGTCAAAGACCTGCCGAAAGGTGATTATGTTATCTATAACCTCCCGATAATGGATACGGCCAAGGAGAAAGTGGGCAAGACTTTCGTTGCGAATATCGTGGCCCTTGGTGCGATCGCGCACCTTGTTGAGGAAGTATCATTCGATTCCGTTCTGAAAGCGGTCCTGTCCAGGGTACCCAAGGGCACTGAGAATCTTAACAAGAGGGAACTGGTGGGGTAAGGTTATAGTTGTACGGAGAGCTTATTCACAAGTCCGGGTTTTTGGGTGTAATCACTCGCCTTCGCAACCCCCTTTTAGCTTCGCTTCGTGATTCACCAAAACCCCGGCCTTGGAATTTTTTCCGGAATTTCACCCACTAGTTGGGAGATTAGCACTTTTTATAACCAAATCATAAAAGGAAAGGTGCCATGTCATTGTTCACTAGTACCGTAGGCAGAAAGATACTCATGGCGGTAAGCGGGTTCTTCATGCTCGCGTTCGTCGTCCTGCACCTGCTGGGGAATTCAACTATTTTTATCGGTTCCGACTGGCTCAACTCCTACGCGCAGCATCTCCGCGATCTGGGACCCCTGGTGTGGGTATTCCGCGTATTCATGATAGCCATGCTCGGCTTGCACACAGTTATAGCCGTTCTGCTTACGCTGGAGAACTGGAAAGCCAACCCCGGCAAATACGCGGTCAAAAAAAGGCTCAAGGTAACCTTTGCGAGCAACACTATGATCTGGACAGGCTTGTTGCTCCTGGCCTTTATTGTGTACCATCTGCTTCAGTTTACATTCCGGGTCACACCGGACGTGGTAATGGCCTTTGACTCGTATGACCGCTTCGACGTATTCCTGATGGTCGTGAGCAGCCTGAAGACCACGGTGATCTCTGCCGTTTACATTATTGCCATGGTCGTACTGTTTCTCCACATGATTCACGGTATCCAGAGCATGTTTCAGACTATCGGATGGAACAACGAACAGACGCTGCCGAAATTTATTGTACTCAGCAAAGTGGTCTCCGTACTTTTCCTCGTGGGGTACGGGGCGATCCCCGTCCTGATCCTTGCAGGCATTCTGGCCAAATAGGGGGCATAATAGTGATACTCGACGGAAAAAGTCCAACTGGACCCATTGAAAAGACCTGGGATAAACATCGCTTCGAAATGAAGCTTGTTAACCCGGCAAACAAGAGAAAATACAAAATACTCGTTGTCGGAACCGGCCTTGCCGGTGCATCGGCTGCCGCGAGCCTTGGGGAGCTGGGCTATAATGTGGAAGCGTTCTGTTACCAGGATTCTTCCAGGCGCGCCCATTCCATCGCAGCGCAGGGAGGGATCAACGCCGCCAAGAACTATCCGAACGATAACGATAGCATCTGGAGACTCTTTTTCGATACGGTAAAGGGGGGCGATTTCCGCTCCAGGGAAGCCGACGTATGGCGCCTGGCCCAGGTGAGCAACAACATTATCGACCAGTGCGTGGCCCAAGGTGTTCCCTTCGCCCGGGATTATGGCGGATATCTTGACAACCGGTCCTTTGGGGGCGCACAGGTTTCGAGGACGTTCTATGCCAGGGGCCAGACCGGCCAGCAGCTGCTTCTGGGAGCCTACTCGGCACTTTCCCGCCAGGTAAAGACGGGATCAGTAAAGGTATTCCCCCGAACCGAGATGCTGGATCTGGTGGTCGTCGACGGCGAGGCCAAGGGGATTACGGTCAGGGATCTTGTTACAGGTGAGATACGCTGCCACGTGGGTGATGCCGTCCTGCTCTGTACAGGCGGTTATGTAAACGTATACTACCTCTCCACCAACGCCATGGGATGCAGCGTCA
>QIFJ01000228.1 GCA_003229755.1 Pseudomonadota bacterium | reverse complement strand
TTGTATCCGGAGTTTCTCAGGGCCGCCAGGACCCGCTCCCTGCTTTCCCTTACAGCAGTGTCCCCCAGACCAACGATGGAAAGGCCCGGCAACCCGCCTGCAATATCAAGCTCGACCTGGACAGGAACTGCTTCCAGACCTTCAATGGTGCAGGACATTATTCTTGAAACCATTTGTTCTCCCCTGAAAAAAATTGTCTGCCTGATTCTGATTGAGCGTCTCGTGACTGAAAGGCATTCTCAATATGCCTTATTTCAGGTTTCTTTCCACCGAACAAGGTCACTCCAATTACATCAAAGCGGCACGGTGGTTCCCCGAGGCGCTCTTTTACGAGATAATATCGGGCCGACCTGACGATCCTGTCGATCTTTCTTCGATCCACTGTAGCCAGAGGATCAACCAGGAAAGGATATCGTCTGGCCCTCACTTCCACGAAAACAATTGTCTTTCTCTTGCGAGCAACGATGTCGATCTCACCAAGCTTGCACAGAAAATTTCTGGTCAGTATCCTGTATCCTCTTCGGCGCAGGTATCTGATAGCTTTATTCTCACCTCTTCGACCAATACTGATATGACTTGTTTTGTTCCGCCGGAGGGACATGCAATTCAGAAGTGCAAGGAGAGGGCCAACAGGGTATGGGGGTATGGGCGTGTGGGAGTATGGGGGTGTGGGGGTGGAACAATAGAGCATTGGAAATTGGAGAATGGAGATTGGGGGAACCAGGCTATAGGCTATAGGCGGTAGGCTAAAGAACAAAGGCCAAAGAATGGCAGGCGATGGGTTCTAACAGGGATGGATGGGATAGGGAGATACAGGCGCTGGGCGTCAGGCTCTGGGCGTTGGGAAGGGAATGGGAGGCGATAAGGGAAAAGAGTAGGCGTTGGGCTGAGTTTTACTAGAAACTAGAAATCAGAAACTCCACGCAATGGCGTGGTACCCCTGGGACCTGGGTCATGGGTCCTGGGACCGAATAACCGGGTCCTGGGTCATGGGACTGAAAAACAGGGACTGTTACAGGTACTCTTTGACGCCCTTAAATGTACGTCTATGAATAGGGCAGGGGCCGTGTTTTATTATGGCTTCGCGATGTTTCATCGTCCCGTATCCGCGATGGCTTGAGAAGCCGTACTGCGGGTAGAGTTCATGATACTCGTCCATGATCCGGTCCCGCTCTACCTTGGCAAGGATGGATGCTGCGCCTATGGAAAGGGAGTTTCTGTCTCCACCTTTGAGGCAGCGGACTGGATTTGATATTGGTGGCGGGTGGAGTCCGTCAACCAGAACCAGGTCAGGTTTCGGATCGAGTTCGCCCACTGCAAGAGACATGGCCGTTAAAGTTGCTTGAAGTATGTTGATCCTGTCTATCTCGTGATTGTCGACACTTGCCACGTGCCATGCAAGCGCCTGCTCAGTTATTATCTCGTAAAGTTCGGCTCTTCTGATACCGGAAAACCCTTTGCTGTCCAGTGGAAGTGACAAGTCAGGTTGTTCAGGCAGAATGACCGCGGCGGCAAGTACTGGCCCCGCCAGGGGACCGCGGCCGGATTCATCCACGCCAGCAAAAAGATAAAAGCCTTCCTTGCGGAAGGCTTCATCAACGGTGTCAAGGTCGAAAAAGCTATGGTCCGTACCGGCCATCCCCGAACCCTAATATGTGGACTTTTCCCTGATACGGGCTTTCCGGCCCTTCAATGCTCGCAGGTAATAGAGTTTGCTTCTCCGGACCCTGCCGAGACGGGTGATCTCGATCTTCTCGATCTTGGGAGAGTGCAGCGGAAAAACCCTCTCTATGCCTACACCAGCTGTCACCTTTCTCACAGTGACGGAAGATCTGATCCCGGCCCTCTTGCGGGCGATCACAACTCCTTCAAACAGTTGTATTCTTTCCTTCTCACCCTCGATAATCCTGTAGTGGACCCTGACGTTGGCTCCGATCGGGGTTTCGGGGATGTCTCTTTTCATGTGTTCTTTCTCGTACATCTCTAATACGTTCATTTTTCAAACCTTTTCCAGAGTTAATTATGCGGCTTCCGAAATCTCCGGTTAATTCTATGCGGTGTCGATAACAGGTCATCTTCCCCGTTCTCAGTCGTCGGAAATCCTCGGTCACGCCGAAGGCGTGACGGCCTTGAATCTAACCTGCTCTCGAGCACCTTCGCTACCTGTTCGTTAAACTGATTTCACTCTCTGCAACTTACAGCGAGGCTTTGGTATTATAAATATTTATAAATGAATCACAAGCACTATCTTGCGGTTTTAATTATTTTTCAGACTCCGGTTCATATCCAAGCGATTTCAGGAACTCAAGATCCTCTTCCGTCAGGTCGGCTTTCTCCAGAAGGTCGGGTCTCTTCTTGAGGGTCCGCTCCAGTGAACGCTCTTTTCTCCAGCGGTTGATCCTCCCGTGATTACCCGAAATCAGCACGTCGGGCACATCCAGCTTCCTGAAGCTTGCAGGTCTCGTATAGTGAGGGTACTCCAGAAGTCCAGTGGTGAAGCTCTCATCTTCACAGGACCTGTCGTCGCCGAGCACTCCAGGGATAAGCCTTGATACAGCATCAATGATCACAAGCGCGGCAAACTCACCGCCGGTAATAACGTAGTCCCCAATGGAAACCTCCCTTGCGTTGAGACCCTCGATGATCCTTTCGTCAACACCTTCGTATCTTCCGCATATAATTACCAGCTCGTCTTTTTCCGAAAGTTCCCGTGCGAGTTCCTGGTTGAAGACCTCACCCTGGGGGCTCAGCAGGATCAAGGGAATGTCATGTTGGGTCTCGAGTGACTCTGCCGCAAGGAAGATCGGCTCCGGTTTCATAACCATCCCCGGACCACCACCGTAAGGGTAATCATCAACCATCCTGTGTTTATCCTGAGCATACTCCCTTGTGTCCACCAGGTTCAGTTCGATGATACCCTTGTCGACAGCTTTTCCCAGGATGCTCTCTTTGAGGGCTCCCGCAAGAATTTCCGGGAATATAGTCAGAACGTTAAACTTCACTCAAAGCTCCAGAAGCCCGGGCAGATAATTGAGTCTGAGGAGTCCCTTTTCAAGGTCAACCTCTCCCACAGCATCGGGGGAGAACGGTATGAGGAACTCTCCCGGCTCACCTTCGCATACAAGTACCGGTGTGCCGCCAGTCTCCATGATCCATGCTACATTTCCTATCAGAGCACCCTTATGGTCCATGACCTCGAGACCGATCAGGTCGTGGAGGAAGTACTCACCCTCCTCCAATGGTGCCAGCTCTTCCCTGGGGATGCATACATCTTTTCCCCTCAGGGTTTCGGCACTGCTGATGTCATCGATACCGGCTATTTTCATGAGTGGTGTATTCTTGTGCATTCTCATCTTCTCGATCTGCACCGGTAACCCCTCATCAAGACCAAGAAATACTTTTTTCGATCCCAGCAGTATATCAAGGTGATCGGTTTGGGGATGAAGCCGCACCTCGCCGTTCCGTCCATGAGGACGCAGGATCTTTGCTACGATATAGAGGTCTAGGGACATGATTGTCAGTCCAGCCCGGTGTCGGATAGCTCAAGTCAATGAACGGGCAGGAAAGTATATCGGGAAATTCCCGGAGATGTGATCAGCTGCTCTTTGCGGCTCTCTTCTCTTCGTCGAACTTTTTCATGACACCGATCCTGGAAAGAAGGCTCTTGACGGTGTCTGATGGAGTGGCACCTTTCCTGAGCCACTCGAGGACCCTGTCTTCCTTGATGTTTATCTCGGCGGGATCCTTTTTCGGATCGTAGGTCCCGACCAGCTCGATGAAGCGCCCGTCCCGGGGGTACCTGGAATCGGCTACTACCACCCGGTAAAATGGCTGCTTTTTTTTGCCCATTCGCTTTAACCTTATTACTGTCGCCAAACTCTCCTCCTCCAGTATTAAAATGTTCAACGCTCAACGTTTAATGTTCAATGTTCGATCTCAGTATAACCTTGAACGTTGAACCTTGAACTCGGGATGAACACGCTTTACTACACTTTTATCGCCTGTTCGTCAAATAGTTAAATCAGGTGTTCTGTCTTTCACCTGGAACTTGGAACCTGGAACTTGGAACTCGTTCAAAAGGGTAACCGTCCCAGCGGTCCCTTTCCCTTTCCGATCATCTTCATCATCTTTTTGGTCTCGGCGAACCTTTTGAGCAGGCGGTTTACTTCAGATACAGTGGTTCCGGAGCCGGCTGATATTCTCTTCCGCCTGCTGCCGTCAATTATTTTCGGCTTTCTTCGCTCTACCGGAGTCATGCTGTCTATGATAGCCGTGATCCTCACAATCTCCTTCTCATCTATTTCGCCTGGGATGGCTTTCTTCATTTTACCGGGCAACGGCAGCATAGAGAGCATCTCGGAAAGAGAACCCATGCTCCTTAATTTGGTGAGCTGGTCCCGAAAATCCTCCAGATCGAATTCACCGCGTATCTGTTTGCGCGCAACCTTTTCCGCCTCCTTTTCATCCATCGTCTTCTGAGCCCGGTCGATAAGGGTGAGAACATCGCCCATTCCCAGAATCCTGGAGGCCATCCGTTCAGGGTGGAACGGCTCAAGCCCGTCAAGGGTCTCTCCGGTCCCGGCAAACTTTATCGGAACCCCTGTGACGTTTCTCATTGAAAGAGCTGCTCCTCCCCTGGCATCGCCATCGAGCTTGGTGAGGATAATACCGGTAAGATCAAGAGCTGCATGGAATGCCTCAGCGACTTTAACTGCATCCTGACCAGTCATGGAATCCGCCACCAGTAGTGTCTCGTGGGGATGTATAACCGCCGAAAGGGTACGGATCTCTTCCATCAGCTTTTCGTCAACGTGAAGGCGTCCGGCCGTATCTACAATAACTGTGTCGGCTCCGGTCCGGCCTGCCTCAACCGCGGCGCTCCTGTAGACACCCTCAGGGTTCATTCCCGCCTCTGGTTTATAAGCAGGGATCTCAGCCCTTTGGGCTGTCTGAAGGAGCTGTTGTACTGCTGCCGGCCTGCTCATGTCAGCCGGAACCAGGTATGGCCTCATGTTCTGACCCTTCAGATGAAGTGCCAGCTTGACGGCAGTAGTCGTTTTACCCGAACCCTGCAAGCCCACCAGCATGATACGGGTTGGAGGGATGGAAGCGCGGTTCAGATCTACCTTCGAGCTCCCCAGGATATGGCCCATTTCCTCATGGACGATCTTGATGACCTGCTGCGCAGGAGTGAGGCTTTCCAGCACTTCGCTGCCCGCTGAACGTTCCCTGATCTTGTTTACAAAGCCCTTAACTACTTTGAAGTTGACATCAGCTTCCAAAAGGGCTAGCCTGATTTCCCTGAGGGTGGAGTCGAGGTCTTTTTCGGTCAACCGCCCTCTATTTTTAAGCCTTTTGAAGATGCCTTCGAGCTTTTCCGAAAGGTTCTGAAACATTGCCATGACAAGTTTGTAGCATCCTGGTCTTTTTTTGAAAAGGAAGCAATTTATCGAGTTGAAAGTTGAAGGTTGAAAGTTTAAGGTTTCAAGAGGGAGAAACCGAGATTTCAAATTTGTTGACTTTTAACTTTCAACTTT
>QIFJ01000117.1 GCA_003229755.1 Pseudomonadota bacterium | reverse complement strand
CTCCCCAAGATATGACCTCTCGCCCTTTTCCTTCTGGGTGTTGAGCGCTTCCTGGAGCTCCTTTTCAGTAATGACGTTGCTTCTCACCAGATAGCGGCCAAGACGGCTTCTGACTCTCGGCTCCCTCACATCGATCACGACACCCGTGATAAGTGTAACAGTTGCAAGCCCTGTCTTGCCCTTTAGCGTGACAATGCCGGTGAACCCACTTGTCTCGGCTTCCTTGAGAATATCTACAACTGATTTGCTTTTCAGGCTCCCTGAAGTAACCATTACGCATCTCCTTTCGAGGATCTGCTTCTGTTTGCCGCGTTCTGGATAAGTTCATCCATGGAGAGTTCCACCTGCGTTTTATTATCAAAATCCTTGAGTTTCAGAACACCCCTTTCCAGCTCCTCGTCACCCATGATTACCACGCTGCGTATATTAAACTTGTTTGCGCTTCTGAGTTGTGCCTTAAGGCTCCTGTCTTCCAGATCGATTTCAACACAATAGCCGTAACCCCGCAATATACCAGCAATATTCAGCGCCGGGACCCTCGCACCGGGTGTGGCAGCGGCGATGTAGTAATCCGGGGGTGAGATCGTCCTGTTCTCCCAGTCCACGATCTGGTTAAGCCTTTCCATACCGATGGCAAAACCGATCCCGGGAACGTCCCCGCCAAGTTCACTGGCCAGGCCGTCGTATCTTCCGCCGGCGGCTACAGCGTTCTGGGCACCCAGCCTCTCGCATACAGCCTCAAAGGCTGTACGGTTGTAGTAATCCAGACCCCTGACTATTCTGGGATCCACCTCATAGCGCACCTCAAGTCCATTCAGGGCCTCGGTCACTCTGTCAAAATGGGTCTCGCAGTCCGGACACAGAAAGTCCAACATTACCGGAGAATCCTTCAGAGCTTCAATACAGGACGGCACCTTGCAATCCAGGACCCTGAGAGGATTTGCCTTGATCCTCTTTTTGCATACAGAGCACAGTTCGTCCGACGTCCTCTCCAGAAACTCCATGAGTTCACCCCTGAAGGACGGTCGACACTCACCGCAGCCCAGCGAGTTTACGAGGATCCTGATGTCGTTAATTTCAAGAAGCTCAAATAATCTGTGGAGAAGTTCTATGACCTCAGCATCAACAAGGGGCCCCCCACCTCCAAGAGCTTCAAGGCCCATCTGATAGAACTGCCTGTACCTGCCCTTCTGAGGCCTCTCGTACCGGAACATGGGACCAGAGTAGTAGATCTTGGTTATACCTCCCCTGGATTTCCATCCGCCCTGGAGATAGGCTCTCACGGCCGAAGCCGTACCTTCCGGCCTGAGGGTTATGCTCTGCCCGTTCCTGTCCGCAAAAGTGTACATCTCCTTTTCCACTATATCCGTGGTCTCACCGATGGCCCTGGCAAAAAGCTCGGTGGCCTCCACGACCGGAAGCCTGATCTCATGGTACCCGTACCGTTCGAAATGCTTCCTGGCCCTGACTTCTATATCTTGAAGCCTGAAGGCTTCTTCCGGAGGTATGTCACGGAATCCGCGGATCGCCCTGATTTTTACAGTCATCCCTGGCTTTACCCCTGGCCTTCTTTCGTGCCGCTGATCGGTGAGATGGGACTCCTCTTGGAAGTTTTATCTGAAACGGCAGTGTATACTATATTCTTTCTTCCATGCTTACCTCTATACATAGCCTCGTCAGCAAGATGAAGCAGTTCAATTTTACATGAAGCGTGCTCCGGATAGGATGCAATCCCTATAGAAACCGTGAGCCTTATGTTGTAGCCTTCCTCCTTCATGAATTCGTACTTCTCAACCGTTTCGCGTATTCTCTCAGCTACTGTCCCCGCCCCCTTGGAGGTCGTGTCAGTCAGAACCAGAATGTACTCATCTCCACCATACCGGGCAACGGCATCCACTTTTCTTATCGCCTGTTTGAGAATCCCGGCCACCTCAATGAGGATCTTGCTTCCCACCAGGTGTCCATGGCGATCGTTTACCTGTTTAAAAGAATCGAGGTCCAAAAACAGTATTGACATGTGAGTATTGAGCCTCTGCGCCCTGAGAAGCTCTCGATCCAGTATATTGTTAAGATAGCGGTAGTTGAAAACATTGGTGAGATCATCGGTTATCGTAAGTATTTTAGCCTGTGAATACAGCAGGGCATTTTCGATGGCGGCTCCGGCATGATCAGAAAGAAAGGTTGCCACTTGAGTATCCCTCTCCCCGAAAGCGCCATCCCTTTCAGTATCAAAAAATACCACCATACCCACCAGGTCTGTCTTATTCCTCATGGGCACGAACATTATGGAGAGCATCGGATCAACGCTGGAGCGGAATTTCACATTTACGGGACGGATCTGGTCAGGAACTACAGGGCCCTTTGCTGAAGAAATAACATCTGAATAGGCGGAAAACACCGCACTGTCGATCTTGTTGTTCAGCTCAATGTCAAACCCTTCTGAAATGATCACATTGGATTCACCTTGCTCCTGGTCAACCAGGTACAAAAAACCCCTGGTAGCACCAGTTTCCTGAAGTAGAAGGTCAAAGACGAGTTCATACAGCTCTTCAATCTCTATTGTTCTTGTGATCTTGCTGCCTATAGTGTGCAATTTGAGGCTGTTTCTGAGCTCCTCGTTCTCCTTTGCCAGCCTTATCTGTTCAATAGCTCTGTGGACAACGATCTTGAATTCCGGTGGGTTAAGTGGTTTTCTGATATAGTCCAGAGCCCCCATTTTCATGGCCTTAACAGCGCTTTCCACCGTGCCGTGTCCCGTTATGACGATAACCTTGAGGTTGGGCATTTCGTTACTGACCCACTCGATGAGGTCGAAACCGGTTTTTTCAGGCATGACCATATCCGAGATAACAAGGTCAAAACTACCCTTATTAATGCGATCGATCGCTTCATCGACACCTGAGGCCTCGTGGATCTCGAAGACCTGCTCTTCTTCCAGGATCTCACGGCAGAAAACTCTGGCGAATTTATCATCATCCACAACCAGGATGTTGGATTTCTTCAAGTTACTTCCTCTCAAAAATCATCTAACAATTTAGAAAATAACCTTTTTTTCTTATCAGAACCCCATATCCTTGTCAATAACCGCAGCTGTAAAACCTTTTTTTGCAGGGATTTAATGGTTTCGAAATTGGAGAATGGAAATTGGAAATTGGAGCATTAGAAATTAGAGTATTAGAACATTGAGAAGCGATAAGAGCTTTAACGCAGGGGGCCGCGGGGGGGCTATTCAGCCCCATCGCAGAGGACCGCGGGGGAACACAATAAGCAATAATCCTTTTCCTGGTAAACACCTAAAACACAAAAAAGGAAGAATTTCTTATAATTAATTTTTTTTGAAACCCAAACAGATGTTTTTCTCTGCGGCTCCCAGCGGTCCGCCCGTATGGGCGGCCTGCGGCCCTCTGCGTTAAAGCCCTTGATTTTAAAGATAGGAATTTAATGTTGGTTTCCCCCACGGCCCTTTGCGTTATGGGTTTATTCACCTTCCACTCGTCGAGCATCACGATCTTGGATTTTGGACCTTTAATCAATTCACATGGGACCTGGGTCGTGGGTCTTGGGACCGATGCCCGGAACCCGGAACTCATTTTATAACCAACCCTTTATCCGGATAGAATTTTACAACGACCCCCTCTCCCTGTCCGGTTATCAGGAACGGCACCCCCTTCTTTTCGAACCATTCCACTACATCACGTGATGGCAGGTGTGAGCTGTAACCCCTTCGCGCTGTAGCAACAGCAACAAAAAGGTTCGGCATTCCCCGTGAATTTCTCTCATTTCCAAAGCTCTCGAAACCTGAGGCGCTCCCGTGATGGGGTACCTTCAACAACGCAAGGTCCCCCGTACTCTTCCAGGCGGCCGCCACATCTGTCCATGGCGCATCACCAGTAAAGAGCCCGGAAAATTCCCCCCAGTTCAAGGCCACGATCATGGAGAGGCGGTTCAGGTCCCCTTCATTGACATCTATGCTCCCCTCCGGCCCAAGAACATGGAAAACCATGTTACCGATCGCGATCCTGTCTCCGGCTTCAACGAAGGTCACAGCGGTCCTTTTCGGAGCCTCGCCAAGGATTCGGCTCCACAGCCTCAGAGCATTCCTGCTATAAGGCAGGATAAGACGGGCAACTTCATAGTTTCTCAGCAGCTGCGCGGCTCCACCAGCATGATCCGGGTGGGGATGTGTGAGAAAGAGGGCGTCTATCCTGCTGATGCCTTTCCTGTCCAGGAACCGCCCAATACGCGGCGTACTGCCATCGTAGCCGGGTGAGCCCGCATCGATGAGGACAACACCGCCATCACTCCGGATCAGGGAGGCATCCGACTGACCGAACCCTGGAAAATTCACCGATAGATGCGTGGTGCCAAAGGCCTCCTGTGCATAATTACCAACGCCTCCCAGGACCACAGGAAACGCAAGAAGTATGAAGCCCCACTTAATGCATCCCCTGATTCGTGTCCAGACAGCGATCGAAGCCAATGACCCGACCGCCGCCAGAATATAACCGGAGGTGTTCACGGGGAGGAAAATCCACTTCGCTGCTCCTGCCCACTTGAGTATTCCCAGAAGGGGATCAGCTAAAGCCCGCCAGAGGATAAACAGCGCTTTTCCAGCGGCTGGAAATATGGAGGTGAGAAAATCTCCGACCATAGCAAGGGGAATCAGAAAAGCGGCAAACACAAATCCAGAAAATAGATTAGGTCCGAAAACAGGGATCCCTCGAAAAGCGACCACGATGATGGGAAGTGTAAAAAGGTACGCTCCCATGGAGACTCTGATCGTATTTCCTATTAGTCCTCCATCCTTCCTTATGGAGCTTGCTATACCAAGGAGCGCCGCCAGAGAAAGCCCGAGGGACAGGTCAGGCTGTCTGAGAGATGAAAAGGCGGTAATTACTATGAGTGAAAGGGCAATATTGTTAGGCAAAGATCCCTCCCTCCCCAGGAAGGGCGCGGCAAGGAGTACGGCCGCGAAAACCGTCGCTCTTACGGAAGAGGTGCTCAAACCGGTGATCATCAGGTATACCAGGACCGAGACCGATCCGCCGGCAACTGAAAGCATATAGACGCTTTTTGTATTACCTCCTCCTGCCCATGGCAGGCTCAGGAGCCGCATCAGGCTGAATCCGATGAAGATGGATGATCCAACGTGGACTCCTGAGATCGCCAGGAGGTGGTAGATACCTGTACGCCTGAAGGCCCGCGAGAGGTCCGATGACAGGTAAGATCTGTCACCTGCTGCGATTGCGGCAAGCATAGCACCTGCATCGCTGATATCGCCTCCGGACAGCCTCAGGACGTCTCTCCTTATATTCCCGATCATTCCTGAAAGGGGGGATCTTTTCACCAGAACCATTGCCCCACTCCCCACAGAACCGGAAAAAAG
>QIFJ01000292.1 GCA_003229755.1 Pseudomonadota bacterium | reverse complement strand
ACAAGAACCAGGAACAAAGCTATCAAGATAATTGATATTTTTTTCATCTGTTGCCTCCTGATGGTTTCGAAATTACAGTCCACTCTGTCTGTTGAGGATCATTTGAAGCGTATTTTTTTGCCTGTCAATCAGGCTGGAAGCTGAGGGTTATGCCGGTCTGCATGCCCGGCAGCACGCAGGGGATCGCTGTGTTGGTTTTCAACACATCGATGACGTTGAACGTCTCGGGATCATAGTTCCCTGCCTGGCCCGGGTCTTTATCCGAGCACTTGAAATCCAGCCCTTCGGACCACTCATGGCAGAACCATCCCCCCATCTTCTTGCGGTACCATGCGGACACTTTTTCGTAGGAGTCCTCTGAAAGGATCTGAACCTCACTCCAGGCAGCCTCACCCCACTTTCCTGTTGTTATGGAACAGAACAGGCTCCCGGGATAGGCTGGTATTCCCACCTTCGAGGCGTCCGGGACTTTCCTTTCGGCCGGCTTGAGCATCATCCCCCATCCGTCGTCGAGTCTGGCCAGCGGCGCCAGGGGCCCTGCCCAGGCCAGCCCAAAGACCCCTGACAGCATTATAGTCAGTGTGATCACGATGGTTTTTTTCATTATCCCCTCCTCCTTAAAACAGAAGCCCTGAAGAACGTATTCCTATTGCACACGGATCGATATCCCGGCACGGAACGCTCCAGCATCTATCTTGTCCAGGCACGCTATCCATTCATCCCAGTGGCTGACAGACATGGCCTGCGTCGTATTCGATGCCATGTTCTGCGCCTGCTCCAAATACTGCTGCATTTCAGCAAAACGCCCCTGGCGGGCAAGTTCCTCCAGCTTGGTCTGGAGTGACACCTGGCCCTGCTGGGCGCTGCTGACGCCACTTTCCATCTTTTCCTGGCACGCCGCCAGCTTTTCCTCCGCGCTGAAATGAGGGAAAAAGGCTTCATCAGCCAGATATCCGTATTTTGCCTTCACCGCCTCGAGGTCTTTGCGGGTGTAATTGGTTTTCACAACTCCAGCCGAGCCTGAGGCGATCTCCTCCTCCAGTGGATCCAGGATGTCGGATTCCGTGATCCCTGATTCATTGCGCCAAACGACGACGGCATCGTACTCGAGGGAACTTCCCCTGGAACCGTTAAACGCTATTCTATTGGTGCTATCTGACGATTTTTCAGGCATTTTCCCTTCGTACCAGGCAGCGACCTTGTTGAGGGGATCACGGGTGTAGTAGATTTTATAGGTTCGGGTCTCGCCCCCTCCTTCCCCGCCAATGGTTCCAGTATTTTCCCCTCCAGAAACCACCTGCCCGGGATACAGGGGGGCGGTGCCCTGGCCGGCCGATGCCCACTGGCCGCCCAGCAAAATACCGGCGGCAGCGATAGTGGCAATAAGGGACCTTGACATGAAAATGTTCATTTTTCTCCTCCTGATAACTCGACTCGTCGTCATGCACACGGTTCCTTCGTTCCCTGCTCAAAGTGCCGTTGCTGCTTAGTCCAGCACCTTCTTGAGCCCCTCCAGGTCCAGGTGGTTTTTCACATACTCCTCAACGCTGTTCCGGTCCCCAAACACGTTGGCGAAGAGAACGAGGGCGCGCAGGTGATTATCGGGAGTCTGATCGGCGGCGGGAGAGGCGATGTTCCAGTTTCTTGCGTCGAGCTCACTGACTTTCCAGGCGCCCAGATAATACTTGTAGCTGAGAAGTTCCTTAATATCCCTGTCTACCCGGAAAGCCCTGGCAGTGCCGGGCACTGTGATGTCATACTTTTTACCGATGTGCTCACCCTCCCCGTTAACGATGACCTGCACCTGAAACTTGGTGGGTTTTTCCTCGGCGACCATCGGACTCGCTCCGACGGCCTGGCCCATGGGACCCGCCGTCATCTGGGACTGCATCATGGCGGCGAGTTGCTGTTGGATCTGCTCCATCCTCTGCGTGTCCCCGCTCATGGTGGCGGTCATCATTTCCTGTTGAAGTTCCTGGGCGGACTTTTCTGCAGCCTTCTTTTTCTTCTGGGCAGCCGTAATCTTTTTGAAAATGAAGCGGATGTTGATCTCCAGGGGGAAGTCCCGGGTGCGTGGGAAGATCATAACAGGTTCGCCTTTACGCACCCTGTTGTCCGATGCATAAGCACGCACATTCAGGTTCCAGCCGTCAAGAAGTGGAACTGAGGTTTTTATCTGGTCGATCACCCTGTTGGTGAAACGCACCTCTGCGGCAGTGGCAGGCACGTCCTCGACGTCGTCGAGGGGGAGGGGGTCGGCGACTGCAGGTCCTGATAACCCGACCAGGAAAAGAAGTATAAGAAGAACTGCCTTAAGCTGATGCGATAAATTACGAATTTTCATTTTAATCCGCCTGTTTATGGTTGATCGTGCAGCGCGACCTATAAGGTTGGTTGACGCCAAAGGGCCCTGATCAGAAGATCGCGATTTCCACTGATGATCATCTCGGAAGCCCGGTTCATGTTCTGTTTGCCGGATAATGAGGGGGACCATTCATCCGGGACAAAATAATTTCTGAAGACAAAATACCTTTTTGCACACGGTTTCTTTCCAAGTGGAGTATTACCAAAACCACATCCTCCACCCCATTTCTTCTTTTTGCTTCCTGCCGCATCCAGAACCATCCAGCTTTGCACAACTGTGCGACTTGCTGCCGTATTGGCGTACCTGTAAGCATTAACGACTGTACGGCCCCCGGCCCACTCCCTTGCGAAGGGGATGGTCTGGGTTGGATAGAAATTAGCTAAACGGGAACCCACAACAGTGTTGGCACCAATGGCCTGCCATGCCGGAGCCAGACGGGAACCCCAGCAGCTCGTATGGTGCACAAGCCGGATCGGCAATACCCGATAGCCGGTTGATCCCCCTGTGGGCCCTGCCAGGGCCTGTATATCCGCTGCCGTCACCTGGTCGTTTCTTGTCTCGCTATACTGTCCAAAACTCGCCCGGAAACTGCCATCAGAGCCTCCGTGGGAAATAATCCATATGTCGATCGTATACCCGTCATCTGCCAGGCGCTTTATGTACATGAAAAGATTGTTTTTAGTAGGGACATCCTTCACGTTGGCGGTCCGTTCGTCTTTTTCTGAAAGATCGAGCCAGGGTTTCACATTGTCGTGCTTCAGCAGAACGTTGAAATCGTAGAGCTCCATGATCTTTTTCAACCTGATCGTCTCCTGGAAGAACGATCTGAACGGGCTGTCTCCCATGTATAGAAAAATGATTGAGGCCTTCTTGCCGTTCAACCTCGGTAGAATCGCCTGATTCCGGGGTTGGTTGGTGTTGCTTGAAGTGCCATTCGAGGATGATGCGCTCTGGGTTGCGCCTGTTGAAGACTGTCCTGCTGCAGTTCCAGAACCGCCAGATGCGTTGCCGATACTGACGCTGCAGAACGTTCCCTTGTTAGCCCCCTCTCTGAAGTAGAGAATCTTCCTGCTTCTGTTCAGGTGAAGCTTTCCGGTGCTGCCTCCCCTGAGCTCTATGAGGTTCTCTGGGTCTGCCCCGCGTATGGGCAGATAGCTTGCCTGCATTTTGTAGAGTGTGTTGCCCATGAGCCTGAAGTCAGCTGAACTGTTGGCCATATCCAGCATGATTGAAACGTCGCTGTTCTTGTCAACACACCTTACGAACTCAACGCTTCCGGTGGGCGACCAACCCCTCTGCTGCACCCTCTTTACGGCAACAGGCTTTGCCGACCAGGTTCTCTGCGGCAGTCTGTTGACACGAACAGGGGGCCTTGCTGGCGCAATACCGGTCTGCTGGAAGGCGTGGGCCTGGCCAAAGGACAGGACAGAGATGAAAAATGCCATGAGAAAAATTCCAGACAGATATTTTGTACCAGTTATTCTGGAGATATTTTTTCTCATTGAAAGCCTTCCTTTCTTCCATAATACGTTCTATTCGAAGAACTCAAATTCATTGTCTGCGATTTGCTCGACGGATCCCGGCTATGGGCTTGTGATAAAGCGCAGGTACATGTTGTATTCACCCCGGTTCTGGCCATTGGGGCCTTTGGTGAGAAAATTAAGTTTTAAAATACCGGCCCCAAAACCGCAATCAATCTTGCTTATCCTCTCAAGATGGTTCCAGTTCAAGGAAAACTTGTAGCCCAGCGCCCACCACTTTCTGCGATAATCCTTGCCTGTCTTTCTTTGAGCCTTACTCCTCCGTTGGGCTATAGAGAACCCCATCCCCATCGGCGTACTGAAGTTGTCTGTCAGAAGTCCCAATGGGACGGTAGGGCTCGAAGAATAAAATTCTCTATTAGCATTACCTGATTCTGGAAGACCCCGGTGTTCATAGGGTTGATCCCATGGCTGTTTGCAGTACCGGGCAATAAAGGGCCCCAGGTCGGGATATTCTCCGCTTTTTTGCTCGGGAGGTGCGAGCCGATCTCCAGGGTCGATGAAGTAATCCCAATCGTGTTCCCTTGGGTTTATACGGCGAGCTCTTGGAGCATTAAAGAACGAGTTAAGATATTTAGGCTTTCCATCGATCTCCCAGATCACGGGAAAAAAAACGATTTCCTTGTCTGAGTCGAGAATCTGGTCGAAAATGGTGATGTCGGTTATCACACTATCGCCGTCCTGGATCCCTCCGGAGGATCGGGCAGATCCCGCCTTCACCCTTTCCGGATGGTCCTGGATATCACCGTAGACTCTGCTCTTAAACTTGATGTCCCTTAAAACCGATCCGTCGCTCACCCTGTAGAGCACCCCTCTGGCGGCGATCATGATCTCATCCTTTTTCCCGTCTCTGTATCCTTGATGGCTTCAAACTTGATGATCTTGACTTGTACCCGGCCCGAGGTCGGTGCAACGTTGGACACCACTGCCGTCGCTGTCTGCGGTACGGCCGTTGCGTTAAAGGTGGTTGTGGGAGGAGGCTGCTGTTCAGCCTGGGTCGCAGTCGGCTGCACCGGAGATGCGGTAAATGACGTTGTACCCGAGGACTGTTGATTCACAGGTGTCACTGTCTGCCGGACCGGTTTGGCCGAGACAGGAGCCGGGCCGGAGGACTGCTGGCCCGTCGCCGGTTTTGCCGGTGTTACGGTGGGGTTCACCGGCTGTCCTGTTAAGGCTCCACCAGCGGCTGCGCTCCCCTTTGAAGGTGCGAGTTTGCGATCAGCTCCCTTTATCTTTTCCCTTATATCCACCCTGGCGGGCACTTTGGTGTCGAGCTGCTCCTGGATCGGTGTCCCGGTCGGTGCCGGCACAGGCTCTGCTCGTGGGACAGGACCCAGGGCAGGCTGAGAGGCCGGTGCCGTCGGGGGTGTCCACCCGCTGCCTGTCGGCTGACTGCCGCCGCCCCACTGGGGAGCCGGCTCCTGGTATGATGGCGAAGCCGCTCCTGCGGGTTCTCCCCACTGGCCTGAGCCGTCGTCGCCGGACTGGCCGCCGTAATCACCGCTTCCCGGCTCCTCGCCCATGGAGGCCGGCCAGTAGACGGTGATGGTAACTATTGAGCCGAGCATGGAAACTCCGGCGGCTCCGGGCTCCTGGTCGATGACGGTG
>QIFJ01000257.1 GCA_003229755.1 Pseudomonadota bacterium | reverse complement strand
CCGCTGTTTTGGGCAGCTTTTTCCATGGCTTCCCAGTAGGGTGCCACCTCCCTCTCAGCCCATGCATCCGGGATCACTTCAGAGGAAAGAAGTACGATCCTCAAACAGCCGCCCTCTTTGATCCGTGTAACCATTTCTTCCATATTTTTTTCGAACTCACCCACGGAAACCCCCGAAAAGGCATCGTTCACTCCATAGTTGATGGTGGTTATGTGTGGATCGCGGGAAATAACTTCCCGATCAACCCTGTTAAGTCCGTTTCGAGTATTTTCTCCGCTCCAGCCTGACTTAATGACTTCAAGGTCCCTGTCGGGGAGGTTTTCTTTTAACCAGCGCGCCAGATGATGGACAAATCCACTGGACACCCCATAGCCGTCAGTAATGGAGTCTCCAAAGGCGGCATAGACTATGCTTCCCATTAAAGGAAAAGCCTCCTGATCTCCTGTGTATCAGTGTCAAGGAGGCAGAAGGACTTGTCTTCTTTCAGTCCCATAAGGTCGCCGGGATTAAGCAATAGAACGTTTCCGATGCGGCGCTCCGAATATTGATGTGTATGGCCGTGAAGAACGATATCAAAGTCGTCGCTCGCCGCAAAGGCACGGGCATATTCCGGGTCGTGGGTGGCCAGTATCTTGATATCATTTATTTCAACGGCGATCCTGTGTGAGTATTCCCTGATCTGGGGACACTCCTGGGGAATCATTCTCGAAACAGTCAACTGATCTCCGTCGTTGTTGCCTATAACGAGGTAGATCCTTCCCGGAAAATCCTTCAGGACCTCAAGCATGAAGGGAGATATCAGATCGCCCATATGGAAAAGTGTATTTGCCCCCTCCTCCATCGCCATCCTCACTGCAGTAGCGAGAGACTTGCGATGGTCATGGCTGTCGCTCATAAGGGCAAAGATCATAACCGACCTCCTTTTTCAGGTTTCATCCCTCCGCATGGTTCTACCAAAATACCATAAAGTCTCACAAATCTAAATTACAGTCTCCACCGCTGTCTGTTATTATGAGTTACGGTACACTCTAACAGGAGAAAAAAACCAGCTAAAAGATGAAACACAAAGGGTTCGAAAGACTGATCAGAGAGATCCTCCCTGACATGGGCTACGTGTACAGACCCATGAACAGGAGGAATATCCGGCGTAAAGTTGCCAGGAGAATGGAGGAGGCAGGTATCCATGAATGGGATGCCTATCATGATCTACTGAAAATAGATGGAGCTGAAAGAGCCGCTTTTGAACAGGTCCTGAGGGTAACTATCACCAGGTTCTTCAGAAACGCTGGGATGTGGGAAGAACTGGGCCGCCAGATAACCCGTTTATGGACCGTGCAGCCGGACGATCGTATCATTTCCGCATGGTCAGCGGGGTGCGCAGGCGGAGAAGAGGCATATTCACTGGCGATGCTCTTCGAACAGCTGACATCCGATGGTAAGCTTAGCCAGGGCTGGGAGATCCTCGGGACGGACTCGGATACTAACTCCCTGAAAAGAGCATCCCTCATGACCTGCCAGTGGGGCAGCATCAAGGAGATACCGGATCAACTTCGTGAGCGATGGTTCACCGAAAAGGATAATAGCTGGGCCCTGAATCCCCATGCAGGCCGTAATATCACCTTTCTCCAGCAAGACATACTCAATGATCCACTGCCCGGCACCTTCAACATCATCCTTCTCCGCAACAATATCCTCACCTATAACACTGAATCAGTACAGAGAAGGTTCCTTTCAGACCTCCGAAGGTGCATGGAGCCGAAAGGCCTCCTGTTCATCGGCAGGAAGGAAACGGTGCCTGATGATACGGGATTTGAGATGCTATCGGATAGTATCTATTGCAAAACTGATGATTGATTTAAACTGGTTCCACGTTCCAAGCTCCAGGTTCCAAGCTCCAGGTTCCAAGCCCAAAAAATCCAAGGTCCAAGATCCAATCTCTAATTTGGAGATGAACCCTGATTTCCAATTAATGCCTGAATTTACCGCTTTTCAGGAACGAAATGACCTGTTCCAAGGTTTCCCGGGAAAAGAGGATCATCGTGTGAAGGCTGTCGATGATAATAAAGTCCGAGGCGCTCTCCATGCGCGTGGTTTCAACACTTATAGTCCCGTCGTTGTCACCTTTGAGGAGTGGATTAAAGCCTCTGTCGTTTCCCTTCCCGCCGGCTATTATACCAAACTGGCAGGGTGGGACAGGAAGACTGTTAAAAAAAACAGGGTTGTCGGAGGATAGCTGCTGTCCCGCCGGGCCAAAGATCCATTTGTACAGTTCCAGGTTTTTGAAACGCTCTGACAGTTCTGAACCCTGGTTCGGCGGCGTGATCATGACCATTCTTCCGAGCCTGGAGAAAGGTTCTGCCAGCATCTTTCTCACTACAATGTTGCCCAGGCTGTGGGCTACGAAGTGGATCTTTCCACCTTTTACTGCAGATACTACCCTGGTGTGAAGTTCCGATGCTGCGCTTTCCACAGTAGATCTCGTACTCTGGTAACCGAGGTTGAGGACATCGTACCCCTCCTTTTCAAGGCCTCTTTTTATGTACGCCATAGAGAGGGGAACGTTGGCGATACCGTGGAGCAGAACAACTGTTTCCGACGATTCCATTAAAGGTGAGGACATTTCAACATCCTACTTCTTTTGCAGATTCAGATATTCAGCCACATCCGAAGCGCCGCCATTAATATACACCGGTTCGTTCTTTAACTCCTCCCTGGGAGACACTTCGTATTCATCCGGAAACGAATCCTCAAAGTACATTCGCTGAAATTCGGAGAACTTGAGCTGGTGTGAAGTGGAGTCTATTATCAGGCGGCTGCTCGGGCTGACTATTCCATTTTCAATAGCCTTTTTAAGGCCTGCAACGGACTCGCCGCCCTGAGTGCATACAACGTGCCCATGCCTGTTGGCCGTCATCATTCCTTCCATGATCTCCTGCTCTGAAACTCTTATGGCAAAGAACCGTGTTTCGAAGTGTTCTTCCACGAGCTGGCGGACTTTCGGAAAGGAAACCGGATCGCCGATCATTGCTGCCTGGGCAACGCTTGGTACAACACTTACAGGTTTATATTTTCCCGCCATCCGCCATCTGTAAACCGGATCGGCATGTTCACTCTGAACTCCGATCACGGTCGGTAGTGAATCAATTATTTTGAGTCTGAGAAGGTCGAGGAAGCCCTCCATCACCGCGGTTATGTTGCCTGCGTTACCTATAGGCAACACTACACTCAGACCCGAAACATCCCAGCCAAGCTGCTGCGCGATTTCATATGAGAAACTCTTCTGCCCGTTAATACGTACCGAATTCTTGCTGTTGAGCAGAAAAACCTCGTAGTTTTCCGCCAGATCTTCCACCACCTTCATGCAGTCATCAAATACTCCGGGAAGCTCAATAACTGTCGCGCCTGAACCCAGCGGCTGGGAGAGCTGTTGCACAGTAACCTTTCCCCTCGGCAGAAGCACCACTGACTTGACTCTGCCCTTCGGCAAATAGGAAAGGTAAAGAGCGGCGGCGGCCGAAGTGTCTCCGGTGCTGGCGCATATTCCAAGGACCTCGGGAAGATCCCTTTTCCTTATTACGTGGTTAAGGTAGCTAATGGCGCTGGCCATGCCCCGATCCTTGAAGCTGGCAGACGGGTTTAGCCCATCGCTCTTCACGAAGAAAGGCGCCCCTGCCCAGCTTGAAAGATCATGATTTGCCTGGACCAGAGGAGTATGTCCTTCTCCAAGGTAGATAACGTCCTCGGGAGGAACGGTGGGAAGGATCAGCTCGTGAAACAGGAATATACCCGACAGGGAGGGAGCATTGGACATTTTTCTCTTGTCGAAAATATCTCGCCACTCTGTACCGGTGATATTCTCCAGTTCTGAAAAGCTGCGATCTATCAACTTCATAAGAGAACCGCATGCCGGACACGTGTAGAAAAACTGATCGATGGGGAAGGTATCACCGCAGTTTATACAGGAATACACAACGTCTCCTCTATAGGTGGGCAGCGGAATGTTTTCCCGGGTATTATCCCTGCGATTTTTCATGGATCCTCCATATCTATTACAAAGCGGTTCCGGAAATATTAACAGCCTTTCAGGGGCTATTGCCGGAACCCATAATAGATAATAATATTTCAAGCCGGGTTTTTGGTGAATCACGAAGCGAAGCTAAAAGGGGGTTGCGAAGGCGAGTGATTACACCCAAAAGCCCGGCATTATGAAAATACCTTATAGAAACTCCAACAACTAATTGGGAGATAAACCGAAATTAGAGTGTTGGAAATTGGATATGAAAATTTAATAGCTGTTAGTTGTTGGTTAAACTTTTAACCTGTCATGCTTCTTTCGATTTTTCCTCATCGACCGATGGCGGCGGGCTGCTTTCATCAGGTTTACCTGACTCATTACTCTCATTACTAAGCGCCTCCGGGTCCCCGGCGCCCTCTTCGGTTCCTTCCTTGAACCCCCTGATGGCCTTTCCAAGGTTACGGCCAACTTCCGGTAGCTTTTTACCCCCGAACAGAAAAAGGGCCACGACAAGAACGATCAGCAGTTCCTGAATTCCCAATCCCCCGATCATTTCGTCTCCTCCCCTGACTTGCGATCGAAGGTGTATGAATCAACAACATTGCCCCTGAAAGAGACTGCGAGATTGAAAAAACGTGTGATCCTTGCATCTTTAGCCTTCTCCACCCGAATCCCGATACGAGTATAAGTCCACTTCGGCAGACCGTCTCTGTCAATGCCCTCGAAGTCCGGTGGCCCGAACGCGTCCAGGATTCCCTGGCGAGTCGTCATGCCGGTTCTAATTACGCTTGAGGGATCGGCAGTCGGAAACTGACCTAGAGAGAG
>QIFJ01000096.1 GCA_003229755.1 Pseudomonadota bacterium | reverse complement strand
TTCTCAAGATCCTCAAGGGCATGAGAATGCACCCTGACGATCGGATAAAACTCAGGTGCTGTGGCCGGCAGCTTTACGGAGAGCATGTTCCTGATCGCCAGACCCCGGATAGCGCCAATAGCATAGTCCCTGCCGTAATCGGAAAGAGACTCCCTTACCGAGCGGACAAATCCGTCAAAGTCATCAGTTGCCAACGCTGCCTCCACTCTTCTGTATCTTCTCGAGATTGTCGATGCGGTATTCCACTTCACGGAGATATTTACGAAGCTTTTCGTTGTCAGGATCCGCTGCCACGGCAAGACGCCAAACCTCCCTGGCCTGGCGCAGGTGGCCGCTGGAAAAGGATTTCATTCCGATGAGCCGGGCATATTCAACAATTTCACCCTGGAGTGGATCATTCGGTGGAATAATAATGAGTGCCTGGGAAATATGATATGTGGAATCGTCGAGCCTGCCGTCCTTCTCAGCCTTTCGGGCCGCGTTCAACTCTTCGGTTGCTTTGTCGATATCAGCTTTTAATCTGCTGCGCCTCTCGGCCGCCTCTGCCCTGGCATTGTTTTCCGCGATAATGGACTTTTCAACACCCCTGAGGAGTTTTTGAACCCAGTAATACCGCGGATAGGCCACCAGGGCCTCTTTCAAGCTCCCCCGGGCGGCTAGAAGATCACCGTCCCTTTTCTGTTTCATGGCCAGCCTGACAAAGGTATCCGCTGCCTCAAGCCTTGACCTTGAAGCCTTTACCGCCCTTGATGTGCTGTCAGGACAGCTCCCGTCTTTTCTTTTCAGTGCCGCCAGGGAATCGACAGAAGCCTTGTGCTCTCCTGATGAGGAGAGCCTCTTGATCCGCCTGCACTCCGCCTTTACGTTCAGACCTTGACCCACCAGTACGCAGCCTGACCATATCGGGAGAAAAACGATGAGTACTGCTATGACAAGCCTGGTTCTGATCTCTCTACCTCATCGCAGATCCGGGCTATCACACCCTCATTATCAAGCTCGAGGAACACCTCTACCAGTTCGGGATCGAACTGGCAGCCTTCGCCTTCCCTGATCCGCTTAATAGCTTCCCCCCGTGATAATGCATGCCTGTATGGCCGGGTGGATGTCATCGCGTCATAGGCATCCACAAGGTGGATTATCCTCGCGGGCAGCGGTATTACTTCACCCCTGAGGCCAGATGGATACCCGGTCCCATCGTAGTGCTCATGGTGATGTTTTACATAGAGGCCCACCCTCACGAGGGCCGAAAGGGGACTGAGGATTCTCGCCCCGATCACAGGGTGATGCTTCATATCGTCTACTTCCACGTCATCGAGGGGTCCGAGTTTGCTTATAATATCTCCCTCGACGCCTATTTTGCCGATATCGTGGAGTATGGCCGCCAGGCCCAGATCTTTCATGGCCGACTCATTCATACCCACCCGCTCTGCAATGGCCTTTGAGATCAGCGCTACCCTTTCACAGTGCCCCTTGGTATATGCATCCTTCGCCTCTACCGTTGCGGCAAGGGCCCTTATCGTTTCAGTGAAGTGTTTGAGAACCTGCTGGCGAGCCTTATTCAGCTGCCCAACCATCTCGTTGAAATGAGCGGCCAACCTCCCCACCTCATCCCGGCTTTTGACATCCACTTCGATAAACAGGTTTCCGGCACCGAGAGCCTGAACAGCCACATCGAGACTTTCGATCTTTTTCACGTGAATACCCGCCAGGAAAAATATCCCCAGGACACCCAAAACCGTTCCGATCAGCAAAGGCGCAAGGACACCGATAATAGTGGTAACCATGGCATTGTGAATGTGGTCTGCGCCGAGACCGACTACAGCAGCGCCTACTATAACTCCTTCAACTTTGATGTCCACAGCCTTCTGGATAACACTCTTCCCGGGTTCAGGAATACCTCCCCCTAATACCTTACCTATCATATTTGCGTCAGAATGGTAGACCACTTCCATTTTATCATCCAGGAGGTAGGCATATTTGACGTCTTCCTGCATCATTACGGATTCTGTAATAGGACCAAAACGCATCTCATCCAGGGCAAGCAAGGGATCCCTGGCGTTGACAGCAAGGTTTACCGCCAGCAGATCAACCCTTTTTTCCGCTTCCTTGGAAAGGAAGATCCATTCATAACGTACGAGTGCCATGGCAACCGTACCGGCCACAAGAATCAGGAGGAAAGAAAAAGAGAGCGCTACTTTCCACCGAAGAGATATCGATTGGATGGGCAAAGCCCTGAAATAACCCCTTTTTCTTCTCTTCGAATTGCTGGAGGGATCAGTTCCACCTGTGACATTCAGTTCCAACCGGTCGCCCATAAATAGACCTCAGAGAAAAAACCTGGTGAGTCTCAAGTGTCCCGCCGGGCAATCGCCAGAAATGTGGTGTTACCGATTGTGAAAGTATCGCCGAAGGCAAGTTTAGCAGTCATAACTCTCTTTCCCATGTAAAAGGTACCGTTAGTACTGTCCTGATCGATAACAACAAGATAATCACCGTATATTCTGACCAGGCAGTGTTTACGGGAGACTTCCGGATCGTTCACGTTTATATCGGCTTCGCTCCTGCCGAGGACAATCCCGGGGCTGGATATTCTGGAGACCTCTCCCGTCTTTGTATCCTCCAACTCGTACTGCACACCTTCTTTCAGATAGGGATCTTCCTGGGAGACTTTCCTCAGAAGGGCAGAGATCTCGGCACTGTCCTGATCCAGTTGCTGAAAATCATAGGATATCGTTTGCCCGAAGTCCGCCTGGGACTTTTCAGTAAGGAAGCTGGATGACTTCCCGCTTCTTGACTTCCCGCCTGGTATAACAATCTGATGGCCGCAGCTCGGGCAGTTGGCCCTGGCTCCTCCCGGAGGAACCCTGTCATCCGCTACCTGGTATATCGTACGACAACTGTCACAGGTTATTTTCATCTATCATTCCACCTGAAAAAAAGCACATTGTATACGGATTTTCCTCAAACTGTAACCCTCAACCTGAAACCCGAAATCCGCAATTCATCCTGATCTGCCCTCGGTTGAAACCTGTTTCTTCCGGATTTCGGGTATGGAAAATATATATCAGGCCGGGGTTTTGGTGAATCATGAAGCGAAGCGAGAAAGACGTTGCGAAGGCGAGTGATTACACCCAAAAACCCGGCCACATGAAACTGTTTAACGGTAAACAGGCATCTTCACCAGCGTAAAACTCTTGCCATCATATTTGAAGACACCCGCGTCTGTCCCGAACCATTTATTGTCAGATAGATCCACCGCGATGGTATAAACCGATCTGCCTCCCAACCCCCGTGACTGGCCCAGAGACACCCAGTTGCTGCCATCGAATCTTGCCGCCCCGCTATCGGCGGTTCCTACCCAGACATTCCAGCGGCCATCCACGGCGACCGCCGTGATCCTGTTTGACGGCAAGCCATCCTTTACTGTGTATATTTTCTCCACCTTCTGATGAAAGCGCACCAATCCGTTTGGGGTACCGATCCAGAATACGCCGTCGGAGCCTATCGCCAGTGAGGTCACGTTATTGTCAGGCAGTCCGTCCCGGGTTGTAAAATTCCTGAAGGACTCGCCGTTATAACGGGAAAGCCCTCGCTCGGTCCCAAACCATACATTGTCCTTCTGGTCTATAACGATAAAGTTTATTCTATTACTCGGCAGGCCATCACCGTAATCATAGCTGACCCAGTTCTTTTTACCGTCAAATTGGGAAACGCCCCTGTCAGTCCCGATCCATTTGAAGCCGAGGCGTCCTACTGCCAGAGCGCGCACAGAATTGCTGACCATACCGTGGGATGTGGTGAAGTTCTTCCTGCGTTTGGTGATGATGTTAACCCTGAAAAGACCTTCTTCCCCTCCAACCCAGAGGAAATTTCCTTCAATAACACTGGGATGGAGGAAGACTCCGTTTGTATAATCCCTCCACACACCGCTTGCTACCGTATAATTGGCTGTGCGGGATTTTTCCCTGTTGCCGGCCTTGTCGATAGCAAAAAACCTTAAAGTCACATTATCCCGGCTGGCCAGGGGAGTCAGGTAGACGGGTGATGATCCGGTTGGCTCTGATCCATCTAGAGTGTAGTGAATTTCAGCACCCTCTTCGCTCTTCAGCTCCAGTGTAATTGGAGGATTGTACTCTCCCGGCGCAGGGTATGGAATAGTACGAGGTGGTTGGGTGTCTATAATATACTCAACCATCTGGACACCCTCCCTGTTGCCGGTCTGGTCCTCAGAGTAGAAAAAAATCTTTGTACTCCTGTCCATTACAAAGGGGGCGCGATAAGGCGAAAAGTCCTTCCGTCTGTCGAGCCTGAAGAAGATCTTGCCCTCTTTTTCCGAAGACATGGATATGCTCACCGGCCGGTTGTATACCCCCGGAGATGGTGTAATGACAGTTGAGGGGGGTGTGGAGTCGAAAGTGTACCTTTCAACCCTTATTTCCTCCCTGTTGCCGGATTCATCCGTCGCGTAAAACTTCAACACGATGTCCCCCGAGATACGTATAGCACCACTGTATTCAGGAGAAGCTTCGATGGGAGTGGTTCCGTCTACCGTATAGTGAATGACTGCTTCCTTTTCTGTTTTAAGTCCAACTTCGATGGGGCCCGAATAGGTCCCGCCAGCAGGCTCTGCAGTGGTAACAGGAGGGGTGCTGTCCAGAATATATTTCTGCTTATTCACGGAACTGACATTATTGACGCTGTCGAAGCCGAAGTAGGACAGTTCCAGATTTCTTGCAACGCTGATGGGACCTCTGTACCTGGGCGAGTTTGAAGTGGGTCTGGATAAGGGTATAGTGGATCGTGGCGGGTTCTGAAGACTCCAGCTTTACACGGATGCGGCCGGAGTAGTTCCCGCCCGGCGGGCGGGCTACTATGACCGGGGGAGCCCTGTCGATAATGTATTTTGCCCTGACTGTCTTGCTTGTGTTTTCCGCGCGGTCCAGAGCAAAAAAAGTGACGGTCATGCTCTCATTAACCCGGATCGGGGCAGTGTACACAGGTGATGACATGGAAGGTTCCTGCTCTCCAAGCTCATACCTTATTTTTCCCCGTTCGGAGGACGCTAGCGTGACCGTTACTCCCTTGCTAAACGTACCCGGGGAAGGTTTTGAACTGACCCTTGGCGGATCTCTGTCAATGATGTACCGTTCCTCGCGCACATTTTCCCTGTTTCCCGCCTGATCGATGGCGAAAAACCTCAGTACCCCACTGCGTGTGAAAGTAATGGGTTTAATGAATAACGGGGAACGGCGGGAAGGGCGGCTCCCATCCAGGGAATAATATATCTTGCTCCCTTTCTTACCGGCCAGGGAAACGGTAACAGCGCTTTTGTACAGGCCTCCGGCAGGATCCACCAGGGTGACAGGTTTGGTTGTATCGATAGTGATACTGTATTTGGCGGTCTTTGTTTTCTCAATGTTGCCGGCAGCATCAACCGCGTAGTATTTAAGGAGCGTATCCTTCCTGAGCGTAATTGCATCTTTAAATAAAACCGATCTGCTGTCGGGCTCATCACCATCCATTGTGTACCTGACCACAGCTCCTTCCTCGGACTTTAATCGTACTGAAACCGGATGATTGTATTTTCCGGGACGGGGCCTTGCGGTGGTTACCGGAGGCTCCCTGTCAAGCCTTACCACATACGCAGCAGCTTCCTTTTCAGACCTGTTTCCCCAACGGTCAAAGGCAAAATAACGGATAACTGTATTTCTCCTTATGCGGATCGGCCCGATGTAGGGCAGTTCATCCTCATCCGCAAGGGTGAAGTAGATCGTGGCCCCCTTTTCAGAGGAAAGGGCAACGCTTATTTCCTCGCTATAGGTTCCGGGCCGAGGTTCTGTCGTAACTTCAGGTGGTATCCTGTCGAAGGGATAGAATCTCGAAAAACCCGCCACGATAGCGAGGATGATAGCCAGAAACAAAAAAATTCTACCCTTCACAGAAACCCCTTTAGTGTCATTTTCACTACCCTCACAAATCAAGAACTCCTTATTTCATCAAGGACCCGGTCATCTATTCGGTACTGGGCCAGAAATCCTTTCTCGAGCTCTTCGAGCCTCAAGACTTCTATCCCGCTTGTTCTGATAAATTCGTTCCTCAGGGTAGAGTCTCTTACCTTGATGATCCTGGGCAATATGGATTTCACATAATGACGCTCCATCTTCAGATCATCAAGTGCCCTGTGGAAGAACTCCTCAGGGGTTTGGGGCCTGACCATTTGCCTGGAAACCAGCATCTTCATCACGTCCGCTATAAAAGCCTTCTCTTCATCATCGCCTTTCATCGAGCGCTCGAACTTTTTCAGCCACCTCTCCATGGCTGTTTTTATCAGCTTGTATTCCCGCTCCTCAGTGACGATCCTATCCACAACACTGAGGAGATCCATTACGGATATTTCGGCCGACTTGATCTTGGCAAGCCCCTCGAGAATATATTCCACCTTTTGCATACCGTATCCGGGAAGATACGGGTTTTTCAGTATGGGGACCACGAAAAGCTCCCGGAAGAGCCCGATTTGAATCTCCTCGAATATCTCCATGTTCTGAAGAAGGCTGCGCAGTTTGTTTTCCGTAAGGTGTTCTCCTTCATGAAATGCCAGAGCATTAAGCGCATTGTAGACCGCATCGAACCGGTCAAAATAGGTTATAATATTGCCGAACTCCTCCAGTATCCCGGGATCCCCTGCCTTCGTGCTCTGCTCGTCGCACACCTTGCCCACGTCGATGAGTATCCTGTCA
>QIFJ01000202.1 GCA_003229755.1 Pseudomonadota bacterium | reverse complement strand
CATCCTCACTGCTGTACTGGGCGCCCCTCTGGGCGCCAGAGCAATAAGAATAGTTCCCACGCATACATTGAAACTACTGTTCGCCACCGTTGTTGTTTTCGTAGCCTACAGAATACTGAGAAGCAAGGAACCGGAAACAGGAAGACCCGTCAGGATCGAAATCGCAACTATTGCGGGATTGGGACTGGGACTGATCGTAGGGTTCGCCAGCGGCCTGCTGGGTGTTGGGGGCGGTTTTATCATGCTGCCTACTCTGATGCATCTTGGCTTCCCCACCAAGGAGGCTGTCGCCACATCATCCGCGGTAGTCGGTTTCTCTACCCTTTCAGGCTTCCTTTCCCACTTGCCAACCGCTGAATTTGACCCCATTTCGGCAACTGTTCTTACCGTCTCGGTTGTTGTGGGGTCGGGTCTTGGCGGGGTCTGGGCCTCAAAGGTGGCCAAACCCTTGACGCTGCGCCTCATGGCGGGCACCCTGCTCGCAGTCATCGCCGTCAGGCTGCTTATGGAAGCTCTTGCGCACATATTTTAGACAGTGGACCCAATTAAGCTCCCTTCTGTGTGCAAATTCAGCATATTTCTCCTCTAATCTGCCTGCATTGAGGTTTGCAATTGTGGCCGGGAACCGGATAATATGTTGATTCATAGTTGTTAGTTGTTAGTTGTTATTTGTTGCTTGTCAGCAATGACTGAAACTAGCGATCCGAAATCCAAGACTACGAGGAAAAAGAGGCTCATCAGGGTGCACTGGATACAAGGCAGCAACCCCGAGGAAACCGGAGGCGTATGGAGGATTCCTGAGTGAGTGGTATAAATCTATTTTCTAATGTAAATATAAATAAAGGCGAGAGAGAACAGGTGAGAAACGATCCCGCCGTGGGCGGGATTATCTCCGCCGCACGATCCTAATAATAGAGGGCGTTCAGAGTATGCCAGATGCAAGGCCAGAGGGGCGAGACAACCGGAGACGTATATGGCACATACGTCGAGGATTGTCGAGTCCCGATAACGCAGCAGATGGTATGCTATGGACGGCCGCAAAACCTAACCATGTCGTCAGCTAACTTACCCCCCCAATACATAGAAGCCGAAGAACAATTCCGCAAAGCCGGATCTCCTTCGGAAAAGTTAGAAGCTCTGGAGAAGATGCTGGCCCTGATCCCAAAGCACAAGGGAACGGAGAAGATCCAGGTACAGATAAAGAAACGTATCACCAAATGGAAAGACCAGACTGAAAGCCAGAAAAAAGTTGGCGCGAAGCGAACAGATCCTTCCCATGTTCCTCGTGAAGGCGCAGCACAGGTAGTGTTGATCGGGCCGATCAACACTGGAAAGTCGGCTATCATGTCAGCAATAACCAATTCATCCCCCCAGGTGGCTGAGTACCCCTTCACAACGAGGATCCCGCAACCGGGAATGATGTTTCACAACGATATCCCCGTCCAGCTTGTGGACAGCCCCGCATTCGATCCTTCGGTAACTGAGCGATGGATATCGACACTGATACGCAATGCGGACATGTCGCTCATGGTGCTGGATATTTCGAGAGATGACCTGCTCGAACAGATGGAAGCCAGTGAGGCCGTTCTCGATGACCTTAAAATCGAGCTCGTTTCTCCTGAAGAATCCAAAGTTTTTTCAGACGACGGCTGGGCGAAAATACCCTGCATATACCTTGGCAATAAATGTGAGTCCGAAAAAATCAACGAGAGGCTCTCGGTTTTGAGAGAACTAATAGAGGACCTGCCCGAGATCAATCTGGTGTCCGCCGAAAAAGGAACGGGATTAGAGAACCTGAAGATGATGATCGTGGGATCGCTGGGTCTGATTCGCGTATATTCCAAACGCCCGGGAAAGGACGTCGATATGACTGCGCCATTTGTCCTTAAGGAAGGCTCTACCGTTTCCGAGCTGGCCAGGATGGTTCATAAGGATATCGGCGAGAAGCTCAGGTTCGCCAGGGTCTGGGGGAAAAACGTCTTCGACGGCCAGAGGGTCTCCCACGACTATGAACTGCTGGATGGGGATGTGGTGGAATTGCATGCCTGATCGACTATTAAACGAGTTCCAGATTCCAAGTTCCATGTTCCAGGTAATAGATACTAATAGTCCTCACACATGGAACCAGTAAAATATGATTCACCTCCAAATTAGTTGATGGAATTTCGATAAATGTATGCTGAAGGCCGGGCTTTTGGGTGTAATCACTCGCCTCCGCAACCCCCTTGAGCTTCGCTTCGTGATTCACCAAAATCCCGGCCCTGATATATATGTATCCATACAGGGTTTCGGCAAAAGACCCTGAAGCGAAGCGAGAAAGGCGTTGCGAAGCCGAAAGATTTATTGCCGAAACCCATGCATTATGTATTGACCACCAACTAATCGGGAGATGAATCGTTTTAACTATCAACTGACAACTTGCAACAAGTAACCAATAACTTGGGTCCTGGGTCTTGGGTCCTGGGACACTGGCTGTAAGCCAGCCGGACTCCAACCGAAGGCTGGCCGCCGGCGGCCGCATAAACAGGAGAAAAAGTGGCATTACGAGTCTACAACACACTCAACGGTAAAAAGGAGGAATTCGTACCAATAACCCCCCCGAAAGTGGGCATGTACGCCTGCGGCGTTACGGTCTACGACTACTGCCACATAGGGCATGCAAGATCGGCAATAGCCTTCGATGTCATCAGGAGATATCTGGAGTTCTCAGGCTTTGATGTGACATACGTGAGGAACTACACTGATATCGACGATAAAATAATCGCCAAAAGTCTGGAAGAGGGCACGGACTGGAGGGAGATCGCGGATACCTTTATCCGCGTGCACGACGAGGACATGGATGCCCTGGGGATAAGCAGAGCTCATGCAGAGCCCCGCGCAACGGACTACATCCCACAGATCATCGATACTGTAAAAACCCTGGTAGAAAAGGAGTTTGCCTACGATATCGAAGGGGATGTGTATTATGAGGTAGGCAGGTTTGACCAATATGGAAAGCTTTCCGGACGCAAACCGGACGAGCTCAGGGCCGGAGCGCGCATTGAGGTTGACGAGAGAAAAAAAGACCCGTTGGACTTTGCCCTGTGGAAAAAGTCGAAACCCGGGGAGCCCAGATGGGAGAGTCCCTGGGGCGATGGTCGTCCTGGATGGCACATTGAGTGCTCAGCCATGTCCATGGCCCTCTTAGGGCAGCCCTTCGACATCCACGGAGGCGGCAAGGACCTGATATTTCCCCACCATGAGAACGAGATAGCCCAGTCCGAGACGGCCAACGACAAGCCCTTTGCAAAATACTGGATACACAACGGCTTTGTTAATATCGATAACGAAAAAATGTCCAAATCCCTGGGTAACTTCTTTACTATCAGAGAGGTGCTGGAAAAGTTCCCGGCAGAAATAGTCCGTTTTTTCCTCCTTTCCACACACTACCGAAGCCCTCTGGATTTTTCCGATTTTCATATGGATGAGGCGCGGGTCAGGTATGAGCGTTTCATGAACCTCTTTGTTCGTGTAGCCAGGGCCGGGAGGTTGGACCGGGATGTTGATACTGATGAAGGCGAATCGCTCAGATACTTGACAGAAGACGCCAGGCCCGCATTTGTCGAGGCTATGGACGACGACTTCAATACGGCGGCGGCGCTGGGACACCTGTTCTCGGCTCTGCCGGTTCTCAACGCGGTTCTGGACCGTGCCGACGCATCCGACGGAACAGTCAGCAAAGGCTGGCGGGAAGGGGTAGACGGTTTCTTTACTGAATTAGGCCCTGTCCTGGGGTTCTTCGAGGACGGTATTGCAGAGGGGAACAGGTACTTCGGGATCGAAGACGCCGGAGGTGCTCCTGACGATGAAGCCCGCGTGCTTCTTGCGGAGAGGGAAAAAGTAAGGCAGGATAAGGACTGGGCGCGCGCGGACGAGTTAAGGGATCAAATAGCCGAACTGGGGTTCTCAATCCAGGATACTCCGCAGGGGGCTGTATTAGTTCCGGTTAAAGACAGAGTTTCCTGAGCAATATCGTTTGAATGAAACTGAATTGGTTGGTTATGTAAGGGGTTCCGATAAAAGGCCCTTCGGCTTCGAAACCCCCTTTTAGCTTCGCTTCGTGATTCACCAAAACCCCGGCTTAACGTTAATGAAGTCTGATCCCGCGTCGGAATAATGAATATGTTTAGCCCGTAGAGGCTCTCAAGAAGGGATATAACCTGAGGGTTGCAGTTCAATGTTCCAGGTTCCATGTGATAATGATTCTATATTTCTAATATTTTTTTCATAAGGCTCGCAAGAAGTGTCCAAATGCGAGGCCAGAGGTTTGAGGAAACCGGATGGTCGTAGTTCGGTGTTCAATGTAATAACTACATACTTATTTCATTATTTTTTGCATCCGGAGGCCTGGAATAGAGGGTCATTTTTCTTGGTTCCAAGTTTAAGGTTCCAGGTTCCAAACCGCTATTGAAGTTGAGATTTTTGAATTTTCTTTGATTTTGATCCAAGAAGGCGAGGGATAATGGGTGAGATGCGAGGCCGCAGGGAGGAGGAAACCGGAGGTGTATATGGCACATACATCGAGGATTTCCGACGACCGAGAACAAAGTAGATTGCCCATTTTCACCGCCGCATAACCCCAAAATAATTATGGATGAGATACAGATACTAACAGGCATACAGCCGGTAACCGAAGCCCTGAAGCACAGGCGACGGCCCCTATACCGCCTTCTGATTTCCAGAAAATCGGGAGCCCGTGAGCTTGCCGGTATGGCCGAAAATGCGGGTGTTAAGCTTATCCAGGCAAGCACGGAGGAGCTGAGGAAACTCGCCGGGAACACCAAACATCAGGGTGCTGTCCTGGAGTGCGGCCCCTTACCGCTGTACTCAATTGAAGAGGTGCTTCGATTTGAACCACCTGATGGCCGGGACCTTGTCCTTCTGGCTGCCGGTGTTGAAGATCCAAGGAATCTTGGCGCCATTGCGCGATGCTGTTCCTTTCTGGGTGTCAGGGCAATGATCATCCCCGGCAGGGAAACGGCTCCCATCAGTCCGACGGCGTCGAGGACCTCGGCCGGCGCCCTGGAAAGTCTCCCCGTGTGCCGCGCATCTTCGGCGACCTCTGCATGCCGTCGGTTCTCCTCCGCCGGTTTTGAGGTGACCGGAGTGGAATTGAGGGGTGAGCCCCTTGATTCGTGGATGGAAGTTTCCTCCAAAAACCTGCTGGTTGTGGGGGGTGAAGATAAGGGTCTTACCCATAGATTGAAGGCGGAATGCGCAAGGCTGGTCACAGTACCCGGTTCAGGTAATGTTAACTCCCTGAATGTGTCGGTTGCCGCGGGAATTGTGTTGAATCACGTTAGAATAAATCAGTTGAAAGTTGAAAGTTGAAGGTTGAAAGTAAACAGTAAAATGTATATCCAATTTCCAATTTCCAATCTCTAATTTCGAATCTGAAAAAAACAACTTGACAAAAAATTTTCGAAACGATAAATGAGCGTGTTATTCTCATGAGAATGCGGCGGGTAATGCTGGCGTAGCTCAACTGGTAGAGCAGCGCATTTGTAATGCGCAGGTTGCGGGTTCGAGTCCCTTCGCCAGCTCCACCTTCTGGGAGATCCGGTACATTATGTGTACTTGATAAATATTATCAACGTGCCCATTGAGGGCGCCCGAATCAACGGCTTGCGCAGCAAGACTTTGATCCGTGAGGAGAGTGAAAACGGCGTTTTTCGCATTCCGCGGAGTAAAAAGCCACGGATGGACTTTTTACGACCCTATTAATGACAGATCGGGGGAGGTGCCCGAGTGAAGGGGACGGGCTGTAAACCCGTTGGCGCTGCCTACAGTGGTTCGAATCCACTCCTCCCCACCACTTGAAAGCAAGGGCGCCGGGATTAAAGTTGATAACTTTGCAAGAAGTCATCAACGCGCCCATTGAGGGGCGCCCAAATCAATGACTTGCACCGCAAGTCGGTGATTTGTGAGGAAAGCGAAAATGACACTTTTCGCATTCCGCGGAGTAAAAAGCCATGAATGGACTTTTTACGACCCTATTAAAATTGAAGATTGGCACCTCGAATTATAGTGATCGGCAATGATGATGCCCTGCAGATTACGGGGCGGTTATCTGATGTGTTTTTATGCACTTATCCGGCAATAATCAGAACGGCACATAGCCGGTTAAGGGGCAGAGGAATAAGCGGGAATAGCTCAGTTGGCTAGAGCGTCAGCCTTCCAAGCTGAGGGTCGCGGGTTCGAGTCCCGTT
>QIFJ01000030.1 GCA_003229755.1 Pseudomonadota bacterium | reverse complement strand
GGTGTGTACACCCTTAATGTGAAGTGGGTTTGCGTATTAGGTAATGACTGACATTAGAACATTAGAAATTAGAACATTAGACACTGATAATCTTGAAAGTAGAGCCAGGGTAAAGGTAAATCGGAGTTAACTATACTTACCCTGCTCTTCGCAGTTCCCTGCATACTCTTGCCTTCTGCCTGTTCCACCTTCATGTTCGGAAGCGGGGTCAGAGCACATTGATCCACAATGACTGAACATTACCACCCTCTCCTAACCTCTCCCATCAAGGGAGAGGGATTTATCCCATACCCCGTTACGCCGATACTCCGATACCCTGGCCGGAACCCAGGATAACCAAATGCAAATCAGGCTGAATCACGAAGCGAAGCTAAAAGGGGGTTGCGAAGGCGAGTGATTACACCCAAAACCCCGGCCATTCGAATCTCCAATTTCGACAATCCATTTTCCAATTTCCATTTTCTATTCTCTAATGTTCTAATATTCTAATGTTTCTCCTTGACAGGGGCTTATGTAGCTTTAGACTTATATTAAGGTGAAAAGAAGCTACCTCACCATTCAGAAGGGAGACCCTCGATGCCTGGCAAAGAAGATATTGAAACCTCTGAGAAAACTGAAAGGCCAGGGGGGTTTTTGGAGAGGCTGCTGCTAGGCAGTTTCGATGAAGAAAGTTACAAGACGCTGGTGCCTGCCGGACGGGACCCAAAGGCCGAAGAGATAATCGGTAAGTACCGGGAGCTCATCAAGGACTATTCACCGTCGGATCTTGAAGAGAAGAAAACCATACCGGAACCACTGATGGATGGGCTAAAAAAGATCGGTCTTTTCGGGCTCAACGTTCCGGAAAAGTACGGTGGCGTGGGGCTCGGCCTTTCCGGCTACCTGAGCGTACTCGAGGCCATGGCGGGCACCGATATGTCCCTTGCCCTGACACCCACCGCTCACCTTTCCATCGGCATCAAGGGGATCATCCTTTTCGGCAGCGAAAAGCAGAAGAAAAAATATCTGACTAAAGCAGCTACTGGAGAGATGATCTTCGCCTACGCTCTTACCGAACCGGCCACAGGATCTGACGCAAAGCACATACAGACCACCGCCCTCCTGTCCAAAGACGGTAAACACTACATCCTCAACGGACAGAAAACCTTCATCACCAACGCCAACTACGCGGGCGGCCTTACTGTTTTTGCCCAGATGGACCCCGAAAACCCGGGTTTCATGGGCGCCTTTATCGTGGAAACTGCATGGGACGGCGTCAAGGTCGGCAGGGAGATGATAAAGATGGGCCTTGCCGCCAGCTCTACTGCCCCCATCAGTTTCAAGGATGTAAAAGTGCCGGCCCAGAACCTCATCGGAAAACCGGGCGACGGCTTCAAGATCGCCATGACTATCCTGAACTACGGACGGCTGGGGCTGGGCGCGGCTTCCGTGGGCGCCATGAAACAGTCTGTTGAAGACATGTTTAACAGGGCGTCTTCCAGAGAGCAGTTCGGGGTGCCCATCAGGGACTTCGAATTGATCCAGGAAAAGATAGTGAGGGCAAGAGTCCACGCATTTGCCGCGGAATCAATTACACAGGCGGCGTCCCGACTGCTGGAGAGTGATCACACCGGCAGTTTTGCCATGGAAAGCTCCCATGTCAAGCTCTACGGAACTACCAGAGCCTGGGACACTCTGTATGATGCGCTGCAGACGGCTGGCGGGGCAGGCTACCTCAGATCATTACCCTACGAGAAACGCATGAGGGATTTCAGGGTAACAACACTTTTCGAGGGTACCTCCGAGATCCACTCCATCTACCCCGCCCTTTATCTGGCAAGGTCCCTGGGCAAACAGCTAAGCTCCAGCGGCAGAGGGCGAATCGGGCAGGCCTTCTTTTTGATAAGGGAAGGTCTCAGCAGGCCAAAAATGCCGTTGCGTTATCACAACTCCGTGATGAGGAAGGCCGCGCGGATGGCTCGCAGGAACGTAAGGGCCATACGGCGCCTGCTCTACTTCGGGATCCTCAGGCACGGCAGTAAGATCGCTGAAAAAGAGTTCCTCCTCAGAAGGATAACAAGACTTTCCCTGGACCTTTATATCCTCCTTGCCTCCCTTTCAGGGCTGGAATACGATGTAGAAAGTGGAACCAACGTAAAGGACAAGATCGGCCTCCTCGCCTACTTCCTCACCGAGGCCCGGGAGAACTGGAAGCTTAATGTGTGCAGTTACTCTCAACAAAGAGAGCGGGTACACCAGAGAGTTTTCCGGAATCTATTAGAAGAGTTCGGAAACAACGATAAAAACATATCGGAAGGAAGGCATGTATGAGCTCGAAAATAGCCATAGTTGAAGGGGTCAGGACTCCCTATGTCAGAGCCGGCACCCTCTTTTCCAAAATGACGGCAGTTGATCTCGGCAGGTTGCCGGTTGCGGAGTTATTGGCCCGCTCCGGAGTCGATCCAGCCCGGATAGATTCGGTCATAATCGGAAATGTAGCCCAGCCTCCGGACGCGGTCAATGTGGCCAGGGTTATAGCCCTTTACGCGGGAATCCCCGAAAGCGTGCCCGCCTACACGGTTCACAGGAACTGCGCTTCCGGCATTCAATCCATCATATCGGCGGCACAGGCAATCGCCACCGGTGAGGCTGAAATAGTCATCGCCGGAGGCATTGAATCCATGACCAACATCCCCTTCTTCATCACACCGGACCTTCAGGATATCATCACAAAATACCAGCGCGGCAAGGGCATGGGTGCCAGGATCTCCGCCCTGGGCAAGGTAAGGCCCCGCCATCTCGTCCCCAGGATAGGCCTCATGCTGGGCCTGACCGATCCAACATGCAGGCTGGATATGGGCCAGACTGCCGAGGTACTGGCCCGGGAACTGGACATCAGCCGCCAGGCCCAGGACGAGTTCGCCCTCCTCAGCCATCAGCGCGCTGCTGCCGCCCACGAGGACGGGCGCTTCGCGGACGAAATAATGTCCGTATTTGCCCCGCCCCGTTACGATGAAGCCGTCGTATTCGACAACGGTATAAGAACCGAGCAGTCCATGGAGGCACTGGCAAAGTTAAGGCCGGTCTTCGAGAAGAAATTTGGGACCGTGACCGCCGGCAACTCCTCCCAGATCACTGATGGAGGGGCCGCTGTACTCGTTATGAGCGAGAAAACTGCTGAAAAACTGAACTTAGAGCCCCTCGGATTTATTGTGGACCACGCCTTTGCGGGACTTGAGCCAAAACGCATGGGCCTCGGCCCTTCCTACTCCACTTCCATCGTCCTTGCAAAATCGGGTATCGATTACTCAAAGATCGGGCTCATCGAGATGAACGAGGCCTTCGCCGCCCAGATCATAGCCAACGAGAAGGTCTTTGCCGACGACAAGCTCTCAGAACACTTCCTCGGCAGGAAGGCTATAGGAGCCATCGACAGGAACATACTGAACGTCAACGGAGGCGCTATCGCCATGGGACATCCCGTGGGGTCTACAGGAACACGGATCATCCACACCCTCCTTCTGGAGATGCGGCGCCGGTCCGTTGATCTGGGCCTCGCCACCCTGTGCGTAGGCGGTGGGCAGGGCGTGTCCGTGCTCCTGGAAAGGGCATAAAACAATGAAGAACGCATTCAAAATGAAAATCAAAGACGGGCTCGCGATTATCACCTTCGACCACCCGACCGAGAAGGTGAACATTCTTACTCCTAAGGTGATGGAACAGTTCGCAAAGATCATTGGAAAGCTGGAGGATAAATCCGACGAGATAACCGGGGCAATTATCGTGTCCGGCAAGAAGCAGAACTTCATCGCGGGCGCCGATATCTCAGAAATAGAAGGGGTAACTGATGCCGCCAGGGGAAAGGAACTCGCGAGAGGTGGGCAGGAGATACTCGCGCGCATGGAAAAGCTCCCCTTCACTGTGGTCGCGGCCATCAACGGAGCGTGCCTTGGAGGCGGACTTGAACTGGCTCTTGCCTGTTCCAGGCGGGTTGCGACTGACTCGACACGTACATTCCTGGGCCTTCCTGAGACCCAGCTCGGTATTATTCCGGGATTCGGGGGAACGCAGCGCCTGCCGAGGCTGGTGGGTATTCCCGAGGCTCTGAAGATGATCACTTCAGGTTCCAATGTATATCCCAGAAAAGCCCTCAGGATAGGACTTGTGGACGAAGTCGTTCATCCCGAGCACCTCATGGAAGCCGCACGCAATCTGGCTGCCGGACCGCAGCCCCGTAAACGGAAAAAATCCCTGGTAAAAAGAACCAGAGAAGCCGGCATGAAGATACTGGAATCCACAAGTTTTGGCAGGAAGAAGATCTTCGAAAGAGCCAGAAAAGAGGTCCGGAAGAGGACACAGGGTCACTACCCGGCGCCCCTTGCGGCCATCGACGCCGTTGAGGACGGTTATCTTCACGGGATCGACCACGGTTACGAGACCGAGGCGGGCCTCCTCGGGGAGATGGCGTCCACCGAAATATCCAAGAACCTGATCAGGGTGTTTTACCTGCGCGAGATGTTCGCCCGTGGTGACACTTCCCCGGCTGAGACTATCTCGAACCTCGGTATCATCGGCGCCGGCGCCATGGGCGGCGGAATAGCCACTCTCGGAGCCCAAAGAGGATTCAAGGTGCGCCTCATCGACATGTCAACCGAGGCGCTGGGAAAAGCTCTTGATCTGCTCAGCAAAAGCGTGAACAGGAATCGGAAAAAGGGCAGGTTCACAGGCGTCCAGGCAACGTGGATACCGACCAGACTTACAGTTGACACACAGATGCGCGGACTTTCAAGGTCCGATGTGGTGATTGAGGCGGTAGCCGAGCGGATGGACGTAAAGAAAAAGGTCCTGAAAAGTGCTGCCGATGCCGCTCCCAAGGGCGCCCTTATTCTTTCCAACACATCGTCACTTTCCATAACGGAGATGGCGGAGGTGGTTCCCACACCTTCGAGGGTAGCGGGCCTTCATTTCTTCAATCCCGTGGACAGGATGCCTTTAGTTGAGGTCGTTAAGGGAAAGAAGACTTCCGCAAAGACAGTGGAAAAGGCAAAGGCCTTTACCCTTCGCCTGGGCAAGATCCCGGTTGTCGTTAAGGACAGGCCAGGATTTCTGGTCAACCGTCTCCTGCTGCCGTACCTCAATGAAGCTGCCCGGCTTCTGGAAGGGGGCGCCCGGATAGAGGATGTGGACAAGGCTCTGCTTGATTTCGGGATGCCCATGGGCGCCTTTATTCTTCTGGACCAGGTGGGCCTGGATAT
>QIFJ01000301.1 GCA_003229755.1 Pseudomonadota bacterium | reverse complement strand
GGCTGGCCCAGGTAACGCAGATCCTGGGGGACGCCGGGGTCAATATCAGGGCTCTGTCCCTCGCGGATACAGCGGACTTCGGTATTCTGAGACTGCTGGTCAGTGACAATGACAAAGCCGTAGACGCCCTTAAGGATAATGGTTTCACGGTTGGCCTTACAGATGTACTGGCTATTGAAGTGCCTGACAAGCCAGGGGGCCTTGCGGAATTTTTAAAGATACTAGGTGATAACGACATCAATATAGAGTATCTTTACGCACACAGGCGTGGGGAAAATGCTATTATAATATTCCGTTTTGACGACCTGGACAGGGCAAGAAACGTCATTGATGGAACTAATATCAGGATCGTTGGCGGAGAGGAACTTTATTCGATGTAGTTGCGACTTGTCTGCTATTAGCAGGTTTGGAGGCTTTTGGAGCCTTATGATTCAAAGAAGCGAAACAGTTAAAGGGGGGAAAGAGAGGAGAGTTATGACGAAGAGCAGATTATTCAGACTGGCGGGTATTATCCTGCCGATGGCCCTGGTTATCGTACTGGCCGCCGCGCCGGCATATGCCCACGAGGAGTACAAGATAGGGGCTATCTTCGCGTCCACCGGGCCCGCATCCATGCTGGGACTTCCGGAGAAGAACACCGTAATGATGCTGGAAGAGGCCCTTAACGCGGCCGGGGGAATTGGTGGGAAAAAGGTCGAGATCATTTTCTACAATACTGAGGCCGATCCTACCAAGACAGTGACAGCCGTTAAGAAACTGATCAAGAAGGACAAAGTGGAGATCATCATCGGCCCCACGACATCCGGTACTACACTGGCCATAATCGATATTATTGAAAAGGAGAAAGTACCCCTGATCTCCGCTGCCGCATCGGTCAGGATCATCAAACCGGTCAAACCATATGTGTTCAAAACACCCCAGACTGATGTTATGGCGGTGGAAAAGATCTATGAAAGACTCCAGAAGAACGGGATCAAGAGAGTTGCCATCATAACAGTCGCAAACGGCTTCGGCGACTCCGGCCGCAACCAGCTTAAGATCCTGGCTTCCAAGTATGGCCTTACTGTCGTTGCTGATGAGAGGTTCGGGAAAAAAGATACTGATATGACGGTTCAGCTCACAAAGATCAAGGGTACCAACGCTCAGGCCATAATCTCCTGGGATACGAACCCGGGACCGGCTGTAATAGCCAAGAACAGGAAAGCGCTCGGTATCAAGATCCCGCTGTACAACAGCCACGGAGTGGCGTCCAAAAAGTTCATTGAACTTTCAGGCGGTGCCGCGGAGGGGACCTATCTGCCAGCAGGCAAGCTCCTCGTAGTTGACCAGCTCACCAAGAATGATCCGCAGAGGAAAGTACTCACCGATTATAAAAACAGCTATGAGAGTAAATTCGGCGGATCCGCGAACACATTTGGTGGACACGCGTACGATGCTTTCCAGATCGCTGTTAAAGCTATCCAGAACCTGGTTGACAAAAAGATCCATGTAAACCGCGATTCTATCAGGGATGAACTGGAGAATATCACAGGATTTGTCGGCACGGGCGGTATCTTCAACTTCTCGGCCAAAGATCACAACGGTCTTACCAAGGAAGGTTTTGTCCTGGTTGAGATCGAGAACGGTGACTGGAAACTGGCTGAGTAGCAGCTGTGGAGGTAGGGATCCTGGATCCTGAGTAAAAGATCTAAAGGGGGCCGTTTCCCGGCCCCCTTTTTGTGGTTTCCGCGCGGTTTTTGACCTACCTGAGAGGGAGAGATCTTCTCTTGATTAGCCTCGAACAGCAGATACTCCAGTTTGTCATCACTGGAATTACAATCGGAAGTATCTATGGCCTCATCGGGTTAGGGTTCAGCATCATCTACAATTCAACCGAGATCATAAACTTCGCTCAAGGTGAGTTTGTGATGCTCGGGGGCCTGATCACTGTGACCGGCATCCAGGTCCTCCACCTTCCACTACCTTTCGCCGCTATCCTGGCCGTTATCATGGTGGCTGTGATCGGTATTGTGATGGATCTTTTTGCCATCCGTCCCCTGAAAGATGCCAGTGCCATTACCCTTATTATCATTACTATAGGCGCGTCAATTTTCATAAGAGGAGTGTCGAGCTTTGTCTGGGGAAAGGAACCATACACCATTCCCGCCTTTTCAGGTGAAGAGCCGATACCATTTTTTGGCGCCGTAATACAGCCGCAGAGCCTGTGGGTTTTATTCATCACTATAGTTATCGTCGTTGGACTCAAGCAGTTCTTTGACAGAACTCTGACGGGAAAGGCCATGATAGCCTGCGCTTTTCAACCAAGGGCCGCAAGCCTGGTGGGAATAGATGTTTCCTATATGGTTCTTCTCTCCTTCGGGTTGAGCGGCGCTGTGGGGGCGGCGGCAGGGATAGTGATAGCCCCCATGAGTATGACCCAATACGACATGGGTGTGATGTTGGGACTAAAGGGTTTTTGCGCGGCCATTATCGGGGGGCTGGGGTATCCGTGGGGAGCCGTTGTAGGCGGTTTGGCGCTGGGAATTCTTGAATCCCTGGGGGCGGGCCTTATCTCAAGCGGCTACAAAGACGCCATCGCTTTCACGATCCTGCTCCTGATGCTCTTTTTCAGGCCTCAGGGCCTGTTGGGCAAAACAAAAGGAGACCGGGTATGACGTTCAGGTCTCTGCTCCGATCTCCCTACACGGGATTCATTTTCTTTGCGGTGCTGCTCCTGCTAATTCCGCTTGCGGTTACGAATGAATATTATCTGAATGTCCTGATCATCATAGGCATTAACTCGATAATTGTTATGGGCCTGGACCTCTTGATGGGCTACACGGGCCAGATATCACTGGGCCATGCCGCTTTTTACGGAATTGGAGCCTATATTTCAGGCGTCCTTTCGGCAAAATGGGGTGTTCCGCCCCTGATGGGCCTGCTGCTGGCTCTGGTGGGAGTTTCCATCATCGCCTTTACAGTGGGCAATCCCACCCTCAGATTGCACGGTCACTACCTTGCCATGGCTACACTGGGTTTCGGAATTATCGTATTTATCTTCTTCCAGGAGCTTGATTTTCTCACGGGGGGTCCCTCAGGACTGGTGGGAATAGAGGCAATGACCCTTTTCGGCATTACTTTCGATTCCGACAGGAGTTATTACTACCTCGTCAGTATTGTAATGTTGATAATACTGCTTCTGTCTATAAATCTGGTCAACTCCAGGGTAGGCAGGGCCTTGAGGGCCATACACGGATCTGAAATCGCCGCAAACGTTCTCGGGGTCAAGATCTCCCGGTATAAGAATGGTATTTTCGTAATATCGGCTCTGTATGCCGCTGTGGCCGGTTGGCTTTACGCCCACTATATAACTTTCATCAGCCCGAGCTCATTCGGGTTTATGTTTTCCATCAAACTTGTGACAATGGTTGTTATCGGGAGCCTTGGCAGCCTTTGGGGAGCGATTTTCGGTGCCGCTCTGCTTACCAGCCTGCCCGAGTTCCTCACTGTTGTAGAGGACTATGAAACGGTTGCCTTCGGTATAATCCTGATGTCGGTAATGATATTCATGCCCAGGGGGCTGCTGAGGGGGATTGAGGATCTTGTGATCAAGATCTTCGCCAGGATATCCGATAGATCAGAGGTACAGGAGAAAATTAATGAATGATACCAGGCCGGGATTTTGGGTGGAATCACTCGCCTTCGCAACCCCCTCTGAGCTTCGCTTCGTGATTCACCAAAACCCCGGCCTGATATATATTCAGAGTTCCGGTAAAAGGCCCTGAAGCGAAGTGATGATCTCGAATAATTGACCGATTATCGGAAACTTGAAAAATTATGGAACCACTGCTGATTACAGAGAAGCTTACTAAAGATTTTGGCGGAGTGAGAGCTCTGGATAACCTGGATCTGGAAGTCCGTGAGGGGTTGATCCAGTCAGTCATCGGTCCCAACGGCGCGGGCAAAACTACCCTTTTTAACGTTATTTCGGGCGTCATACCTGCTACGAGCGGGGTGGTTCGCTTCAATGGAGAAATCATTACGGGACTGCCGCCCCACCGCATATCCAATATGGGAACGACAAGGACATTTCAGAACCTGCAGCTTTTCTGTGATATGACCGTCCTTGAGAACGTAATGGTCGGTATGCACATGCGCTCTGCCGGCGGCTTCTTTTCATCATCTTTCAGACTGCCTTGGATAGTTGCCGAGGAAAGGAGGATAAGGGACAGGTCAATAGAGTGGCTTCAACTGGTGGGACTTGAGATGGAATCTGAAAAAATAGCAGGAAGCCTGCCCTTCGGCCGGCAGAGAATACTGGAACTTGCAAGGGCGCTTGCAACTGATCCGCGCCTGCTGATGCTCGATGAGCCCGCTGCCGGACTGAATTTAAAGGAGACCCAGGACCTGGCAGGTTTAATAAAGCGTATCAGCAAGCTTGATATCACAATATTGCTCGTGGAGCATGATATGGACCTGGTAATGGAAGTATCCGATCACGTATCCGTTATGGACCAGGGAAGAAAGATCGCGGAGGGGGACCCGGAAACTATCCGTAACGATGAGGCGGTCCTGAAGGCATACCTGGGTGAGGAATAGCAGGTGCTCAAGGTACGAAACATAGATACATATTACGGACGTATTCACGTACTGAAGGGGGTCTCCATCCATGTGGGGGAGGGGGAGATAGTAGCGCTGATAGGCGCTAACGGAGCTGGTAAAACGACCCTGATCAACGCGATCAGCGGACTATTACAGGTCAAGTCCGGAACGATCAAGCTTGAAGAGAAGGAGATTCAAAAAGATCGTGCGCGCTGGTATTTCGCAGGTGCCTGAAGGGCGCCTGGTCTTTCCCACCCAGTCAGTTGAAGATAATCTGAGGTTGGGGGCTTACCTTCGTTTCAGGGCAAAGGAAAAAGATCAGATTGAAGAGAGCCTTGAGGAAATATATTCATTATTTCCGACACTTAGGGACAGAACTTCACAAATAGCAGGAACTTTGAGCGGTGGGGAACAGCAGATGCTGTCCCTGGGCAGGGCGTTGATGGCAAACCCGAAACTCCTGCTGCTGGACGAACCTTCACTGGGCCTGGCGCCTATAATCGCGTCCGAGATATTCAGGACTATTTCACGATTGAGAGATAAAAGCGGCGTAACGATACTACTCGTAGAGCAGAATGCCAGGGCCGCACTCGCCATGTCCGACAGGGGTTACGTCCTTGAGACAGGTACGTTCGTACTTCAGGACAGAGCCGACAGGCTCCTTCAGAACAGAGAGGTTCAAAGGGCGTATATGGGGAAAGGGAAGAAGGAAATTTGGGATTCGTAAATATGGTTCCATGTTCCATGTTCCAAGTCAGTGGAAATTGGGGAAGGCAGTCGATGTATTCTAACAGGGATGGAGGGGATAAGAGCAGGTGATGGAATCGGTATTGTATAATAATATTGCCGGGTTTTTGGGTGTAATCACTCGCCTTCGCAACCCCC
>QIFJ01000245.1 GCA_003229755.1 Pseudomonadota bacterium | reverse complement strand
ACGGTGGGGTCTTACAACCAAAATCCCGCTGATCGACTGTAAATATTGACTCTACGGCGAAGTGCAACAACTTAACCCTTAAACTCCTGTAGAAGTAATCACGCCGCCGATGACGACCGTGGCAAGGGGGCGTTGCACTTCGGCTCCGACGCCGGTTGAAATGGCCATGGGAATAAAGCCTGCCGCATCCGTGATGGCTGTCGCCAACACTGGCCGGAGACGCTGTTTGGCCACGGTTATAACTGCCTCACCTAATGGCAGTCCCTTATCCCGCAAAGTCCGGATAGCAGAAACCAGGACCTGACCATTCAGCACGGCTATGCCGCTGAGAGCGATAAACCCAACAGCCGCACTTACGCTAAAAGGTATGCCCCTGACCCACAGGGAGAATATACCTCCTATGGCTGCAAAGGGGATGCCCGTATAAATGATGAGCACATCTCTCAAGCTTTTTAGACTGAAGTACAGCATAAAAAAGATGAGCGTGAGCGTAATGGGAACAACGATCATGAATCGTAGTTTGGAACGTTCCAGGTTTTCGAACTGACCTCCCCATTCGATCACGTATTCATCCGGCAATATCAATTCATTATCAATGCGGGATCGTGCCTCTTTCACAAAAGAGGCAACATCCCGGTCTCTAACATTGCATTGTACCCTGATTAGACGACGACCCCACTCGCGGTTGATAGTAGATGGTCCTTCTGTCTCCTTTACTTCGGCCAACCGGCGGACCGGCAGAAGCGGCCCAACCTCTGTTGGGATCAATGTATTAGCCAGGGATACTACATCTGTACGTTGTTCATTTGGCAGCCGCACTACCAAAGGAAATCGTCTTTGTCCTTCAAAAATATCACCTACCCGACGCCCACCAACAGTCTCAATCAAATCAAGGACATTACGCGCCGGGATGCCATGCCTGGCGATCTGATCCTGGTTTACTATGATCTGAAGGGTGGGTTGCCCTGTAATCTGCTCTCCAGAGACATCAGAGGCCCCTTTGATAGTCAAAAGGATTTTCTGGACTTGATCACTCAGACGCACCAACTCGTCAAAGTCATCCCCGAAGATCTTGATCCCTACATCCGAGCGTATGCCGGAAATCATCTCGTTGATACGCATCTCAATGGGCTGGGTGAAGATCATGTTTAGGCCCGGCAAATCGTCAACCACCTCTTCCATACGTCTAACCAGCCCGGCCTGGGTTCTGGCGCGCTTCCATTGCTCCCTGGGATTAAGAGCAATAAAGGTATCACTCAGCTCGATTCCCATGGGATCTGTGGCTACTTCCGGTGTTCCTATCCGGGTCCAGATGTGTTTGATCTCGTCCGGAAAGTGTTCCAGCAATAGTTTTTCGATTAGGGTATTGTAGTCGACTGACTCATCAATTGAAACCCCGGCAAGGCGAATATTATTGATGACGATTGCGCCTTCAGATAGTCTGGGGATGAACTCCCCTCCGAGTCTAAAGCCGATAAAGGTGGTCATTGCCAGCAAGATCACCACCAAACCTAGTAGGGTACGTCTCCCGCGCAATACTTTGGAGATTAGGAATGTGTATCCCGCTTTCAAATGCCGGTATAGAAAACCCTCCTTTTCCTGCACCTTTAGAGGGAGGAAATGGTAAGACAGGATAGGAGAAAGGGTTACGGCAATCACCAAAGCCCCAATCATGGCAAAGATGAATGTTAAGGCCATGGGCTTGAACATCTTCCCCTCAATACCTTGCAGGGTAAGGATAGGAAAGAATACTATAAGGATAATGCCCATGCCGAACACGATGGGACGTACGACCTCTTTGCTGGAAGCAAGGATGATTTGAAACCGCTCAGCCTTTTCCAAAGGCCTTCCCAAATGATGTTGTTTTTCGGCCAATCTCCGCATGTTGTTTTCTGTCATTACTACAGAACCATCAACGATAATACCGAAGTCCATGGCTCCAAGGCTTAAAAGACTTGCGGCGATGGCAAATTCGTACATACCTAAGAAGGCATAGATCAGGGCAAGGGGAATAGAGAGGGCAACTATCAGGCCGGCGCGGAGATTGCCGAGAAGCAGAAACAGCACGATAATCACCAAGATCGCTCCTGCTATCAGGTTGTGCTTTACCGTGCCGATGACCTCTTGCACTAATTCGGTACGGTCGTAAACGGTTTCCAGGATAACATCGTCAGGAAGAGATTTACGGATGGATTCCAACCGTGCCTTCAAATTCTCTGTAACCTCCTTGCTATTTTCTCCCATCAACATAAAGCCCAATCCCAATACGACCTCTCCTTGTCCTTGTGCTGTTACTGCAGCCCTACGAATTTCATGTCCAACAGCGACTTCAGCAATATTCTTAATACGGACAGGGGTGCCTGCGTGAGCCTTAATAACGATATTCCCGATCTGTTCAATAGTGGTGACACGGCCCAGTCCGTGAACAAGCAGTGATTGTCCTGAGGAGACAACCTGCCCACCTCCGACATTGTGATTGTTCTGTTCCAGCGCCTTAAACACATTGTCCAGGGTTAGATTGTATTTGACCAGGTTTTTGGGTGAGACAATCACGTGATATTGTCGTTCGAAACCACCCCATGAATTGACCTCGGCCACCCCTGCTACCTTCCGGAGTTCTGGTTTAATGACCCAATCATGAAGGGTTCGAAGTTCGTCGAGGGTGCGGTCAGGGTTTGTGGAGCTGACGATATAATGAAAAATTTCCCCCAGACCGGTTGAGATGGGCCCCATTTGGGGCCGCTCTATGCCATCCGGGAGTTCGACGCTTCCCAGCCGCTCCAGAATAAACTGACGGGCATCGTAGATGTTGGTCTCGTCATCAAATGTAGCAACAACCTGAGACAAACCAAACTTCGAGATTGAGCGAACATTGGTAAGACCGGGCAGCCCGAAGATAGAGAGCTCTACCAGCAGCGTAATCTGCTGTTCGATTTCAGAGGGATTAAGCGCTGGTGCGACAGTATTGATCTGAACCTGCACAGGGGGTAGTGTCTGGAAACGCATCCACAGGAGTATGCAACATGGCCCGAATGCCCAAACCAAGACTTGCGGCAAGCAACAGGACAACGACCAGCGGGTTCTTCAGTGACACATCAATGATTTTGTTTAACATAAAGTACCCCTCCTGCGATTATTCGTCCACACATCCTGCACCAAGGCGGGATTTGAGGAATTCTGATTTCAAGGTAAAACTGTGTACCACAACCACCTCTTCCTGGTTTGTCACTCCTTCCTCAATCCCGACACGTTTACTATCCTTCCCTCCCAGGGTGACCCTCCTAATCTCATAAAGGTCGTCCAAGAGTTTGATAAAAACAAAATGTTTTCCATCAAAATGATGAATGGCATCTACTGGAACATGGAGTCCTGTGATAGCTCCCTTTGGCAGGATTCGCACTTGCCCGAACATACCATGTTTCAATAATGAACCCGGGTTCGGCACGCTGGCGCGGGCCTTTATCATCCGGCTCTGTTGGTCTATGCTGGAAGCCAACCATATCAATTGACCATGCGCCCTCACTTCCGGAAAGGCATCAAAGGTGGCCTCGACTAAGTCTCCAACTTTAAGCGGGGACAACCTGTCCTCCGGAACGGAAAGTTCCAGCCACATTGAAGAGAGATCTGCTATTGTAAACAGCATATCCCCGGGCTTTACAGCCTCGCCAATAACCGCGTTTCTGTTGATAAGGGTCCCGGAGAACGGGGCACGAATTGGGAGGAGAGAGGAGCTATATCGTGTTTTTGCCACCTTCCGAATTTCCTTCTGTGTAAATCCATAATTCAGGAGCTGCTGCCGTGTTGTCTTTGTGGTGTTCTCAGCTATCTGGTATTCTGCTAAGGCCTGCTCGTACTCCTGTTGTGCGGAGATTTTTTTCTCGACGAGTCCTTTTTCCCGTTTTAAAACAAGTTTCTTCAACGCTTCGTTCTCCAGGGCGCTCAAGTAGTCGCTTTTCGCTCTGGCGATTTCCGGAGAGACGATCTCGACCAGCGCCTGACCTTTTGAAACCAACATCCCGACATCCATCAACACACGGTGAACGACTCCTGCTGCCAGAGGCGTGATGCGGGCGAGACGATTCCGGTCGTAATTAACCCGACTCAGAACGACAAGACCGGACAGGGAGTTACCCTGGGTGGGCACTGCTGTCTTTATCCCGGCCTTAACAGCGGATTCAGGCGACTCAAGTCGTATCTTCAGACCCTGACCAACGTGAAGAGTGGTAATCAAATCCGGGTTACAAATCCCGCATTCCCGCTCAGGAACCCCGTGTTCAGAACACCAGTCAACCCTATCTTCCTTCACCTCTCTTTTGGGTGAAACAGTATGCTTCTCAAAGACATCATTCAAAAACCAGTAACTGCTGAGGAATGCGACCGGGAGAAGAGTGACAAACCCAATGATAATCCAGGTTTTTTTATGACTCATTTTTTACTCTCCTTTCTGAAAAATCTACCTTAACCACTCGAAACCTAAATTGAGCGATTCTTTCATGTCGGGCGAGACGCCCGACCTACTGTTGTGTGAAGCATCAACCCTTTCCCGTAGGACAGGCGAGACGCCCGACCTACTGTTGTGTGAAGCATCAACCTTTTCCCGTAGGACAGGCGTCTCGCCTGTCATCCCAGCTCATTGGGTGAACCATAATTTGTGAAGCTAAGCTAAGTTGTTATATGGAAATCAATAGGATGGATTGTAAATTTAACAGCGAAGAATGACCGTACATAGGGCAGTGAAATGAGGTGACAAACGATAAGAAGGATAACCATGATAAAATCTATTTTTCGCATTATTCAATAGCAATGAATATGATTCTATCATCGGACAAGAAAATACCTTAAAATCGGATGATATTTGTGTCTGGTGAGATTTCAACAAGAGTGGCCAGCCG
>QIFJ01000190.1 GCA_003229755.1 Pseudomonadota bacterium | reverse complement strand
GCGATAGAAGGGATGACTCTACTGACCAGGGATGCCGTTCGATATCGCACCTATTTCCCGGGATTAAGTATTATTGAACCGTCAGGTAAATTTTGTGGATTACCACTAGGAGGATAAAGAAATGGCAATGAAAAAACCACCTCATCCAGGCCGCTCTATTAAGGACGCCTGCCTGGATCCCCTGAATCTCACAGTTACGGAAGGAGCGCGTGTTCTTGGTGTAGCACGCCATACACTTTCACGAGTAGTCAACGGGCAGGCAGGCATTTCTCCTGACATGGCTATACGTCTTGAAAAAGCTTTCGGCAGCAGCGCCGATGTTTGGTTACGCATGCAGGCCGCTTATGATCTTGCACATGCCAGATTGCATGAGGACCGAATTAAAGTAAAACACTACCAGAGTGCATGAGGCGTGAGGTGTAAGGAGAAATGAAAGTCCAAATAATATTAGTCAATAAACATGGGACCTGGGTCCCGGGTCCCGGGTCACCAGAACTCGGGAGTCAATAATGTCAACCCGAGTTCTGGTAACCGGCGGTGCCGGCTATATAGGGTCTCACGCCTGCAAGGCCCTGGCGGATGCCGGATACGAGCCTGTAACCTATGACAATATGGTTAACGGCCATGAGGAGCTGGTCAAGTGGGGGCCTCTGGAAGTCGGGGATATTCTGGACGGGGAGCGTTTAAAGGAAGTTATCGACAAATATGATCCCTATGCCTGTATGCACTTTGCAGCGTTTGCCCTCGTGGGCGAGTCGGTTGAGGATCCAGCGAAGTACTATCGAAATAATGTGCTGGGGACGATCAGCCTGCTTGAAGCCCTGAGAGAAAAGGGCATAAACAGGCTGATATTCTCATCATCCGCCGCTGTATACGGAAATCCCGTTAAAATCCCCATACCGGACGATCATCCCCTTTCCCCGGTCAACCCCTATGGTGAGACAAAACGTGTCATGGAGAGCGTTCTGCGCGATTTCGGGGCTGCCTACGGCCTTAAATCGGCCTCTTTGCGCTACTTTAACGCCGCGGGGGCTGATCCTGACGGAGAATCGGGGGAGCTGCACCATCCGGAGACGCACCTGATTCCCCTTGTTCTCGAGGTGGCTGCAGGGAAACGGGAATATATTACCGTTTTCGGTGACGATTACGACACGCCTGACGGCACATGCGTCAGGGACTATATTCACGTGACCGACCTTGCCGATGCTCATGTACGTGCCCTGGAGCGGCTTGACGAGGGAAATGTTACAACTGCCTATAACCTGGGCAACGGGAATGGGTTTTCGGTCCTGGAGGTCATTGAAACGGCGAGAAAAGTAACGGGGCACCCCATACCCACTGAGATCGGGCCGAGAAGAGCAGGGGACCCGCCGGTCCTGGTGGCGGATTCGGGTAGAATTAAAGAGGAACTTGGGTGGGTGTCAGTGTATTCAGAGCTTGAAACCATTATTGAACATGCGTGGAATTTTTTCAGGCGTGATTGGTGATGGGTGATTAGTGATTGGTGATTGGTGATTAGTGATGGGTAATTGGTGATTAGTGATGGGTAATTGGTGATTAGTGATGGGTAATTGGTGATTAGTGATTGGTAATTGGTGATTAGTGATGGGTGATTGGTGAATGGTAATTGGTGATTAGTGATGGGTAATTGGTGATTAGTGATGGGTCAACTGAGGAATCATAAGGATTTAGAAGTATGGCAAAAGTCGATTTCTCTTGCATCAGAAGTGTATCAACTAACGAGAAAATATCCTGATGATGAAAAGTTCGGGTTAGTTACTCAAATGAGGCGTGCCGCAGTATCAATCGCTAGTAATATCGCAGAGGGATCTGCGAGAAACTCGAAGAAAGAGTTTATACAATATCTCTACATTGCGGCAGGTTCGGCAAGCGAATTAGAAACGCAACTTGAAATATCCAAAGAGGTTAATCTTACAGAGCCAAAGATTCTTTCTCAAGTAACCGGCTCACTGGAAGAGGTTATTAGAATGCTTCACGGGCTGATTCGTTTCTTGAAGAAGAAAAAGTGACGAAGGGATAGAGGATGACGAATAAGATTGAGTTGCTGGAGAAGATCGAGGACAGGAAGGCGGTATGCGCTGTTATTGGACTGGGATATGTGGGTCTGCCGCTGGCGGTGGGGCTTGCCAATGCCGGGTTCAATGTGAGGGGTGTGGATGTTGATCCGGAAAAGGCAAGAATGGTATGTAACGGCGAATCGTACATACCCGATGTATCCGATGATGAGCTTCAAAAGGCGGTGAAAAACGGGAGGTTAACCGCCGGGAGCGATTACTCGGTCCTCTCTGAGTGTGATACAGTCAGTATCTGCGTGCCGACGCCCCTTCGAAAGACAAGGGACCCCGATATTTCCTTCATTGTGGAAGCTTTACAGGAGATAAAGAAATACATCCATCCCGGAATGCTCATAGTCCTTGAAAGCACCTCCTATCCCGGCACTACCGAAGAGATAGTTGTTTCCGCGCTCACAGGCTCTAAATTGCGGGTTGGCAGCGATATCTTCGTCGCGTTTTCCCCGGAGAGGGTTGATCCGGGAAACCCCGTGTATCACACGGGAAATATCCCGAAAGTTGTCGGGGGCGTGACGCCCGCGTGTACTGATGTAGCTTCGGCCCTTTACGGAAACGTAGTTGAAAAAGTCCATGCTGTCAGCTCCACGCGGGTTGCCGAGATGATAAAGCTGCTGGAAAATACCTTCAGGAGCGTCAATATCGGCCTTGTCAACGAGATCGCCCTCATGTGCAACCAGATGGGCATAAACGTCTGGGAGGTGATAGAGGGCGCGGCTACAAAGCCCTTCGGCTTCATGCCCTTTTTCCCGGGCCCAGGCCTGGGGGGCCACTGCATCCCGATAGACCCGTTCTATCTTTCCTGGAAGGCCAGGTCCGTAGGTTTTGAGGCCAGATTCATTGAACTAGCGGGCCAGGTCAACAGCTATATGCCGCTGCATGTAGTGGGCAAGGCCATGGACGCCCTGAACGCCGCCGGCAAGTCCGTCAGCGGCTCGAGGGTGCTGATCCTGGGCGTAGCCTACAAAAAGAACATCGACGACACCAGGGAATCTCCAGCCCTCGATATAATTATGAAATTGAACCTTAAGGGGGCTGATATAGTGTATGCTGACCCATATGTCGATGACCTTGCCGTTGAGGGTATTGATTCACACATCGAGAGGGTGGAGCTTAACAAGGAAACGCTCACTTCAGCAGACCTTGTTGTGATCATTGCCGACCACGACGCCTTTGATTACCAGCTGGTACTGAAGCACGCTCCTTTGATCCTGGATACGAGGAACGCGATGAGGGGAGCGGGTGGGGACCGAGTTTGGTCCATATAGACCAAACTCGAGTTCCAGGTTCCAGGTTCCAGGTTCCAAGGATGACACTATTATGTTTCACTTTTTGGCATAATACTTGAAACACTTAATTGTCTCTTATCTAAATCATATTTAATGAAAGGAGAGACAAATGAGTGGTATAAAAAGGTTTGAAGAAATCAATGCATGGAAAAAAGCACGTGATCTTGTTAAAGTTGTTTATTCGGCAACATCCGAAAGCGCATTTTCGAAAGATTATGCACTTAAAGATCAGATAAGACGGTCCGCTATTTCGACCATCTCGAATATTGCCGAAGGCTTTGAAAGGGATGGAAATAAAGAGTTTATCAGCTTCTTATCGGTGGCTAAATCTTCCTCTGGAGAAGTTCGGACGCAGTTGTATTTGGCGAAGGATCTCGGGTATCTATCAGATGATAAGTTCAATGACTTGATGGACCTGTCTGAAGAGACCAGTCGGTTGATATCTGGTTTTATAAAATATCTCAAATCGGTAAATATGGTTGGGAGGAAATTCGTTTGAATAACAATATCCCTGGAACCTGGAACCTGGAACCTGGAACTCCAGAACTCGGGGTTCAATAATGTCATCCCGAGTTCTGGTAACCGGCGGCGCCGGCTTCATAGGGTCCCACATTGTTCGAGGATTACTTGAAGAAAAATATGAAGTTTCTGTTCTGGATAATTTTCTAACTGGAAAACGCCAGAATATCAGTGAGATAGCAGACGAACTAGAAGTTATACATGAAGTTGATATCAGGGATCTGGACGCGTGTCGGGAAGCTGTACTGGGCGTCGATGTTGTTCTTCATCAGGCAGCTCTACCCTCCGTTCCCAGGAGTATCAAGGACCCGCTTTTGAGCAACGAAATAAACATCACAGGCACTCTAAATATGCTGATAGCGGCAAGTGAGAGCGGGGTAGGGCGATTCATCTTCGCATCTTCATCATCGGTGTACGGTGACACGCCCACTCTACCCAAGGTAGAGACTATGCCTACTCATCCCCTGTCCCCGTATGCTTTACAGAAGCTGGTGGGAGAACAGTACTGCAGGCTCTTTGCTGAGCTGTTCGGCATGGAGACGGTATCCTTGCGTTATTTCAATATATTCGGTCCGAGACAGGACCCCAAGAGCCAGTACGCGGCTGTTGTCCCTCTCTTCATAACGGCTGTTAAGGATGGCGAACCAGCAACGATCTTCGGAGATGGGGAGCAGACCAGGGACTTTACATACGTCCAGAACGTTGTCGAGGCAAACAGGCTCGCCATTGAGGCTGGATCCCTTCAGGGTCAGGCGGTCAATATCGCCTGCGGAGATCGATTCTCAGTGAACTATCTACTGAAATCCCTGGAGAAAGCAGCGGGCAGGAAGGCAAAGCGTACAGACACGGACCCGAGATCCGGGGACGTAAGAGACTCCCAGGCGGATATCTCTCTTGCCCGTGAATTGTTAGGGTATGAGCCGGTTGTCGGGTTTGAGGAGGGCCTTAGTTTGACATATGAGAGTTCGTGATGCGTAATAGTTCCAGGTTCCAAGTAAAGTCATCGCGAGGAATACAATGACGAAGCGATCTTATAAGATTGCCGCGTCGCTCCGCATCCTGCGACGCTTCTCGCAATGACTGCATATTATCACCCTCCCCAAACCCAATTTCGAATTTACAATATCCAAACATTTCAATCCTTGAAACGTTTTTTCGCGGACTTATAAACAGCGCTTCTCTCGCGTTTCCCCACAGCGATCACGAGGACTCTAACCTTGTCTTCCTCGACCTCATAAACAAGTCGATATCCCACAGCTCGAAGTTTAATCTTGTAATGGTTGGAAAACCCGCTTAAACGGTCTGATGTGATGTGAGGATCGAGGAGCCTGTCGGCAAGTTTTTTCTTCAACTGGTTACGGGTGTTGTTGTCCAGCCTGCGCCATTCTTTAAGAGCACTTGGCAGGAAGGCGAGTTTATAACTCATCTATATCTATATCAATTGCCTGTGGTTTCTCTGCTTGGCGCTCCCTTACTATCGGCGCGAGCTCGAGGTCTTCAAGCTGATCCATTAATGATTCGAATGCTTCTGCTGGAACCAGATATGCAGTCGGTTTGTTGTGATTAAGGATCACGACAGGTTCTCCAGAAGCACGTTTAAGTAGTGCACTAGGGTTCTTTTTCAACTCCGTTATGCTCGCAGATATATTGGCTAATACGAGTCTCATAGTATACCTCCCATAATTATTTGGGGCTAAATATAGCACCATATTAAGACCTAATCAAGGGTCTTTCGTGGTGCGTGGTTAGTGATAGTTTCTGGTTTCTAGTTTCTGGTTTCTGGTAAACAATTAACTATCAACTACTACCACCCCCACCTAACCTCCCGGGCCGGCACATGGCCGGAGTCCCAAGTCCCAGGACCCAAGACCCAGGATCAAAAAATGTCATCGCGAGTCACGCCTGTAGGCCTGGGTTTTGGTGAATCACGAAGCGAAGCTAAAAGGGGGTTGCGAAGGCGAGTGATTACACCAACAACCCGGCCTTATGAATAATATACACCGAAATCCCACCAACGAATCGGGAGATGAACCCTAATTTCTAATGCTCTAATGATCTAATATCTAATGCTCTAATGATCTAAAGCATAAATGTTAAATCTCCAAACCCATTGACAATAAATTACAATATTGATATTTCTGTAGCAATTGTGGGGATATAGGGTGGAAGATCTTCCATATTCAGTTCAAACGCGGGAGTGAGATATTGGGTGTCTTGCTTGTAGTCGAAGATGATCTTGATTTCAGGGATCTGATCTCGCTGGTTTTCAAGGACAGCGGGCACGATGTTGATGTTGTCGAGGACGGCGACAGGGCTATACGCATGGTCTGCGAGCGTAAATACGACGTTGTGCTGGCGGACCTCGTGCTGCCCAGGCTAAGCGGTATGGATGTGCTTCGAGAAACGAAGGCCAACAGTCACGATACCGAAGTTATCATCATGACAGCCCATGGTTCCATGGATCACGCCATTCAGGCCATGAAACTTGGAGCCTTTGATTATCTGGAAAAGCCTTTCGGCATCCCCGAGCTGGAAATGCGTATAGAAAGCGCTCTTCGTCAGAAACAGCTAAAAAACGAGGTGGATTATCTTCGGCACGAACTTGATGTTATCTACAGGATCGAAGACCTCGTAAATAAGAGCCCTGCGATAAAAAAAGTACTACAGAAAGTAAATAAAGCGGCACAAGGAGATAAAACTGTACTGATATCTGGTGAGCCGGGGACCGGTAAGGCCCTGCTTGCGGGCGCGATACACTATTCCAGTGACAGGAAGAATAACAGCTTCATAAAGGTCAACTGCGCGGCTCTGAAGGGTATCGCTCTGGAAAGCGAGCTTTTCGGTCATACTGTTGATGCTTTTGAAGGGGCGGATCAGATGAGGACCGGCCGGTTCGAGCAAGCTAACGGTGGTACGATCTTCCTGGACGAAGTTACTGATCTGACTTTTAACGCTCAGGCGAAGCTGGTGCGGATCATTGAGGATGGCGAGCTCGAGTTGCTGGGTGGTCACAGGAATATCTCCATAGATGTACGGGTCATTTCTTCAACGAGCAGCGATCTCGGCTGTGAGATCACTGAGGGCCGCTTCAGCAAGGAGCTTTACGCGCGTCTGAGTCATACGGAGATAATCGTTCCTCCCCTCAGAAAGAGGATCGAAGATATCGAGGATCTTGCGGGCTACTTCATTAAGCGTTTAAAAGGGGAGATGAACCACAGCATAAACGGCATAACGAAAAGTGCGGTAGATAAGCTGAAAGGTCACCCCTGGCCCGGCGACATCAGGGAGTTGAAGAACGTGGTTGAGAGGGCAGTGATACACTGCGATGGAGATACTATAGACGCTTCCGACATTCAGCTGAGCGGTGACATACATCATTCCGGCAGGGAGCTTGATATCGGCCCCGCTGGCAGGGACCTGAAGCAACTTGAAAAGGAAGCCGTTCTGGAGGCTCTCAGGAAGACCAATTTCGTGCAGAAGGACGCCGCTGAACTTCTGGGGATCTCCAAGAGGGTTATTCACTACAAGATCAAGCAGTTCGGGATAAAGCATCCACGCTGGATCAAAAACAAGTGAGTAAAACTCACTTGTTTTTGATCCAGGGTCTCAAGTCCCAAGACCCAGGACCCATGCCAACACCCCAAGCCCCATGACCCAAAAGAAAATCTATTTGAATTTTTTCCCTTTCATGCTGGTTTGTTTGAGATACTTCATCAGCCCGTAGATGATTTTACTGGTTTTCTCTGATTTTTCTGAGATCTCGTCAAATTCCACTTGCGTGATGTAGCCTTGATCCAACGCAACGTAAAGATGGGATCTAACTTCACCGCAAGAGCCTTTTGCAATAGCAAGGAATTGGATAAATTCCTTATCACCATCACGTTCGAATCCTTCAGACACATT
>QIFJ01000121.1 GCA_003229755.1 Pseudomonadota bacterium | reverse complement strand
TCGAAGGAAAAATGGCCCGCCTCGCTCGCCAGTTGGCACTGGAAAACAACCTGCAGCAGCAGGTCTCCGAGTTCCTCCTGGATATCTGAAGGGTCCCCGTCCTCGATGGCATCCACAAGCTCGTAGGCCTCTTCGATTATATACGGCAGCAGTGATTCCGGTGTCTGCTCCCTGTCCCAGGGACATCCTTCCGGGCCCCTGAGGTGTTTCATAAGGTCAAGGAGTTTCTGGATCGGTGCTGCATGGCCATTCTTTTTCGTCAAGGAATCCTCCGAAAGTGTTTGTGTGAAGTATAGCTAATTAAGCTGCCAGTTGAAAGTGCATGAAAACCAATTCTCCTCCCCAACCTGTTTCCACTCATCACGCATTACCCATTACGATCCTGGATTCTGGGTTTCCGTTCCCCTAACCTGGGACTAGGGACTTGAGCGCCATTTTAAACAATAATTCGGGGCGCGAGCCCACACCTTGCCAGCTAAGGTCCAATACTGGTATATTATGGCCCGACACCAGAGCCGTGATTCTGCTTGCAAAACAGGGCCGGATTTTGGGAGAATACCCCACTAATCACGATATTTTCCAAAAGCGTTATAAAGATAGGTTTAACGTGGAGAAATACAATCAATACATTCTGACGATTGGAGAATCTGCTCATGGCCGGGAAAGATACCAAGGATAAGGATTTCAAGGTAGAGGACCGCAGGACCTCCTCCTCTGGCGCGGAGGAAAGCATCGAGGAAGGCTCCGGGGAAGTATCAAAGGAAAGCGCCGAAGAAGGAGATGAAGCTGCTGAGTTCACCCAGGAACCCGGCGAGGGCATCCCTGGGGCCGGAAGCGAAGGGATCCGACAGCCTCCGCCCGTGGATTTTTCCACGTTTCTTTTCTCCCTTTTCAGTTCTGCCCTGATCCAGTTGGGAGAAATGGTGGATCCGATCACGGGTAAGCAGGACAAGAATCTCGATGCGGCTAAACAGACTATAGATCTGTTCGCTATACTTCAGGAAAAGACAAGCGGTAACCTTTCCGATGAGGAGGATAATTTTCTGAAGAACGCTTCAACCGAGCTTAAATGGAAATATCTGGATGCCGTAAAGGAGAAAGGATAATTCCAGTTTTGAGGACTCCGTTAGGTCGTTTCCTCCTTTCTCTTATATTTATCTTTTCCGCCATCCAGCCTGCGATTGCTGCCGAGGTTAGCGAGGTTACCGTAGATTTCCCTCTTTCGGAGATCCTTGATATTGCACCTGCTGGTGGTGTCGGCGGCAAGATGGACGACAGAGCAAGGCCTGAGGTTGTTGTCCCGCGGGCCTCTTGGGAAAAGGAGTGGTTCGCCTACCGGCAGAAATCACTCAGGGGTAACCAGGCAGGCGCTGTGAAGCACCTTGACAATATTAACTACTACCGCTTAAAGGCCGGCATACCAAACCTCTTCATCCCTTCAGCTGCTCTTCTTTACGAGTCTTCTCAGGCGCGGAAACAGGCGCGATACGACGACGCCCTGGAGCTTATTAACTACGCCTCGAAACTCTCACCGGATGATCCATCTCCACATTTTTACAGGGCGAGGACACTTTGGAAGCAAAGCAAGCTCAGGGTGCTATCATCCATGGATGCGGTTCTGGAGGGTTGGGTGGCCTTTGTCTGGGATTTCAGGTCCGCCTTCCCGTGGATGATCGGGTTTTTGACCTGGACTCTTACCGGGATAATTGTCGCTTGTGTTGTCTCCATTTTTCTGTATGCGGTAAGGGTGATCCCTCGAATATCCCACGATATATTCCACCTGATACACATTCCCCAGTGGGTGGTGTATCTGGCGGTTCCGGTTGTGATGGCTATACTGTTAATTACCGGACTCCCCTTTATCTGGTGGATAGTGGCAACAGCCTTCATAACCTTTTTCCATGCCACAGTGAGGGAGCGGATAGCCGTGTCCGCCTGTCTGATTCTCCTGGTTTCCGTTCCCCTTCTTGTTCATGTGATGGCACTGGGTAACTCTTTCAACTCCAGTTCCAGAGATATTACCTTATATATGGCCGAGATGGCGGGCCAGGGAGAAAAATCTGTCAAGAAACTGGAGATATTAAGGACCAAATATCCCCAGGATACCGATGTGCTGGTCGCAATGGCGGCTGTGCTGAAGAGGGACGGCAATCTGGCGGGCGCCGAAACAATGCTGAAAAGGGCATCTATTTTGAACCCGAACTCTGCGGTAGTGACCAACAATATCGCCAACATAATGTTCGCCAGGGGCAAGATCGAAAATTCCATAGACTTGTACAAAAAAGCGCTGCGTTACAGCGACAATGTCCTCATTCATTACAACCTCAGTCTGGTACTTCAGGAGAACCTTCAACTCGAAGAGGGGGGCAGGGAGTTTCAGAAGGCCCAATCCATCGATCCCGACCTTATCGGGAAGATCACATCCAACAAAGGTGAGGGCGGCGAAAGTTTCGCTCTGGATATATACACCGACAAGAAGACGTATTATTTTAATGCGCTCGAACTCGATGATATAAGCAGGCAGTGGAGAAATACCCTCTGGGGAGGTGTTCTGCCATTGATCTCGTTCCCGGTCTCCCTCATTGCTTTTCCCATAGCGGGCGTGCTGATGCTGGCGGGCTGGCCTCTGAACAAGGCCATATTCTCATCCAGCCGCTGTAGAAGGTGCGGAAGACTTCACTGCGTCAAGTGCAGTGAGTCGAGCAAGACCGACCTCTGCTCCCAGTGCCGGCAGATCTTCTATGTCAGAACCGGTGTGGATCCTGCCAGCAGGGTCAGGAAGATGATGCAGATTATGCGTTTTAACAGAAGAAGGGCCTTTACTGCCCGGATACTGACGGTGATACTGCCCGGTTCAGGTCACGCCATGGCGGGTGAAGGGTTTAAGGCGGTGGTCCTTATTACGATATCAGCGATTTTCTGGTTGAAATGGCTGCTGTGGTATGGACTGTTCAGGAGCACGACCATGCTCGAGATTCAGCCGGGAACGTCCCTGAGGATCATGTTCGCTGTATTTTTCCTTATTTACTATATATTTGTCTTCAGATCGCTTGGCCAGATAATGGAGGAGAAGTAAAGCGATGGCTCTCAAGGGAACTCTGAAAGACTTCGGGCTTTCTGACATATTCCAGCTTATTGCCCATCAGAGAAAAACGGGTGTCCTTCATCTCGGGGATCGGGGTAAGGATGTCGCTGTCACTTTCGATCAGGGCAAAGTTGTAGGTGCCGAGCCGCGGACTGACAAAACCAGGGAAAAGGAGAAAGTTGGCGAGATCCTGGTCAAATCCGGGATACTGGATTCGGAGCAGCTGGCTCGCGCGCTGGAAGTTCAGAACCACACAATGAAGAAGCTTGGCATCGTCCTGTCGGAGCAGAAGTTGATCACTCCGGAGCTGTTCGGTGAGGTGCTGTCTTTTCAGGTAAGAGAAACTCTCTTCAAGGTATTTCAGTGGACGAGCGGGCACTACCGCTTTGAAACTGGCAAAGTGTCCTACGATCACCAGTTCGTTACCCCGCTTTCAGCAGAGTTCATCCTCATGGAGGCTGCCCGGATAATAGACGAGTGGCCGATGGTCAAGAAGAAGATCCCCTCCATGGAAGGGATCTTCGCGCAGATTCCAGGGGCCAGCGACAAGATAATCAGGAAGTCCCAGATCGAAGGCCAAGATGAGGATGATATAGATATAGATATTTTCGGAGAAAGCGATTCACCCAGGGCATTTGATGAGGATGCGATAGTTCTCTCGGTCGCCCAGGAAAAGGTTTTCGACCGGATCGACGGCAAGAGGACTGCCGGTGAACTTTCCTACCAGGTACTAATGGGCGATTTTGAAGTTTCCAAGACACTCGTGGAACTCATGGGTTTCGAGCTTATCAAGCCCATATCCGTCCCGACAGCTACCCCGAAAGAAGAGACCGCCAAGGAGAGGGTTGAAAGGGGCAGGAATGTCTTCGTGATGGCCGCGACTCTTGTGGCCCTCGGCGCTATCCTTATGCTCTCATTTTATGCGCTGGGCCTTACAGGAACGCGTTTCCTGGCCTTTTCTCAGGTAACCTGGGAAAAGGCTGACACAGTTCGTCGGTCAGTCGCAACGGTGCAAAAGAAGAGGCTTGAACTGGCCATGGAGGTTTACCGTATGGAAAAGGGTTCATATCCAAACGTGATGGATGATCTGTTCCGGGGTGAATTCATTCTCTTCTCGGATATCACATACCCATACGCCCGGCCGTTCAGGATCACAAAAACTGATATGGGTACTGTCATTGTGGATCCAGGGGAATAATCCGTATGAAAAAAGCTCTCACTATCGACAGCGATAAACAGGCCATGGTCCTTTCCGGGGAGATGGACACCAATCTCAAGATGATCGAGCGGATGACAGGTGTACGTGTGGGGATAAGAGGTGAGAAAATTTTCCTGGAAGGGCCCGCTGACCAGGTTGAGGATGTCGGAATCGTGATCGCAGACATAAAGAAGGCCGTCAACACGGGGAGGTCGGTTTCTTCTGCTGAAGTGGAGAACCTCTTTCGCCAGCTTGCCAACGGGAGGAGGACCGGCTTATCAGACCTTCTTTCAGAGTCCATTGTCGTTTCTCCAAGAAAGTCCATTGTTCCGAAGAGTGTTAATCAGAAGCTTTATCTGGAAGGAATCCGGGACAACGATATCGTATTCGGGATCGGGCCAGCCGGTACAGGTAAGACCTACCTCGCAATGGCTGCGGCCGTTCGTGCACTCATACAGAAAGAGGTGAGCAGGATCATACTGGCGCGACCAGCAGTTGAGGCCGGTGAGAAGCTGGGTTTTTTGCCGGGCGATATATATGAGAAGGTCAATCCATATCTAAGACCGCTGTACGATGCCCTGTTCGACATGCTCAGTTCGGAAAAGGCCCTCAAGCTTGTGGAAAGGGGAGTGATCGAGATCGCTCCCCTGG
>QIFJ01000236.1 GCA_003229755.1 Pseudomonadota bacterium | reverse complement strand
AGTTCCGCCGCCAGGTTATTTTCCTCGCGCTCCTGATATCCGCGGTACTTCTGGTACCCGCCCTCCTGCTCGCCCGGACTATCGTTCTTCCGTTAGAAGAGCTGTCGAAGACATCAAGAAAGATCAGGGGCGGCGAGCCTGGCCTCGAGGTCTCTTCCCAGGCCAGCGGTGAACTGGGTGAGCTGATAGACTCTTTCAACAGCATGTCACTCAGCCTGAAAAACAGCATGGAGGAACTTTCAGCCGCCAATAGTCAGTTAACGGTCCTTACGATCACTGATCCTCTCACCGGCCGACATAACAGGCGTTACATCGTTGACAGGATCGACAGTGAGCTCAAACTCGTCAGGAGGACAAACCGGCCCCTGTCCGTCATCATGCTGGACCTGGATATGTTTAAAAATTACAACGACAAATACGGCCACATTGCGGGCGACGATGCACTCAGGAAACTGGGTGATCTTTTCAGTGAAAACACCAGGGATTCAGATGTTGTCGCAAGATCCGGAGGGGAGGAATTCCTCATTATGATGCCGCACACTGACAAGGATGGCGCGGCCAAAGCTGCCGAAAAGCTCAGGGCGGCAGTTGAGGAAGCCGTCTTTACTCCCGGAGGGCAGGAAACGAAGATTACGATAAGTCTGGGGGTGGCGGCGGCGCCTTCCGATGGCATGGCTTTCGATGACCTGGTAGAGGCGGCCGACCTGGCAATGTACGCCGCTAAAGAAGCCGGTAGAAACAGGGTCTACTCATTCAACGAACAATTGACTCGTGGAGCCAGCCCTCAATCCCCTCAGAAGTCCTCACGGAAAACCAGGGACCCTTCCTCTCAAGCCCCTCAACAATTACCCCGTAAGAAAGGAGGCCCTTCCTCGCAGAAGACTTCGAAGGGGCGGACCTCAAAACAGCGGAGCGGACCGAAATAGTCAGGGAACGGGGCTCCATCCCCCTGAAATTCTCGTATGTAGCGGATACCAGGTCAAAAAGGTAAGCGGCACCGCCCGGGTTGTTGCCGTTAAGTTCGTCCATACCATCCTTCATGAACTTCCTGGCCAGAGAGAGATCCCCCCTGGCTTCATCGTTGTAAGCATCGTCCACCATCCTGTCGATGATAACCCTTGCTTCGGCAAACATTGCAGCGGCTTCCGTTGACGAGGCCATACCCTGTATCCTGGACCTTATCCTCACAACCTCCTTGATGGCATCGTCTCTGGCAGCTTCCGTTGACTCGAGCCTTCTGGCCTGCAGTCTGTTTATTGTCTTCAATCCCTCTACCTCAGTGATCATCATGGCCATTTTAGCCGTGTACTGTTTTGGATCGCTTGCCCAGGTTGAAGCGGGATATTTTTTTATGGTTGACTGAATTTTATTTATCAGCGGCTGCACTTTCTTTTCAACTCTCCAGGCACCGTCGTACTCACTTTTTGATACATAGTGCTTCATCTCACCTACCAGGGCAACTGCCTGACCGTATTCAGACGGAGCAACACGAAGGGCATCATCTTTTACCTCATCCAGCAGCGCTTTGTTCTGCTCAAAAGATCGCGCCAGCTCTTCATCAGCGGGCTTTTTCTTGACATTCTGCAATAATGTGCACCCACCCAGAACAGCCGTTAACGCAAAGAATATAACCAGGCCGATGAAATGTGATCTGAAATGCTGCCTGACACCCGACATGCAAGTTGAGACGCTCATGTATTTATCCTCTTTTTTAAAAACTCTATTGCCTCGGCAAGTTCTCTTTTGGACCTGCTTCTCAACACGAGTTTCACCCGAAAGCCCTTCTCGATCATGGGGTAAGAACCGATCTTGACCTTGCTGAACTTCTCCTGCGCCTCTGACAGAACTTCGGCTATCTCTGATTCATACTGGTCGGTAAGAAGCTGGCTCCTCGCCAGAGTATCACCTCTGAGCAGTTCGGCCAGTTCATCGAACATTGTTTGTATCAGCCTGGGGATACCTGGAAGCGATATTATGTTCCCCGCGATAAACCCGGGCGCTGCGGTGACCGGGTTGGCAACCAGTCGAGAGCCGGCGGGCAGCCTGGCAAGTTCCCTTAATTTTTCCGTCAGGGGCCTGTTGATCTTTTCCTCGAGGAGCCGTATTACATCTGCGTTCTCTTCCAGGTCCACACCCAGCACTTTGGCAACAGCCTGTCTCGTGAGATCATCGTGTGTTGCTCCGATCCCTCCGGTTGTAATAACCCACTTGAACTGCTTCCGCATCCAGTCCAGATGTTCAACTATGAACGGCAGGTCATCCGGCAGCACGCAGGAATAACGCAGGTCAGCGCCGAGCCTGAACAGTTCCCCGGAGATCCAGACAATATTCTCGTCCGCCACTTCTCCTAGAAGAATCTCGTCACCGATTACGGCTAATCCAATTGTAGGTGAGTTCTCATTCATAGTTTCTTGTTTCTGGTATGTCACGCTCCTGCTTACTCTTCCTCTCCCCTGGTGGGAGAGGACCAAGGAGAGGGGGATATATTACCACCCTCCCCCTTCCCCTCCCGTCAGCCGCCTTCGCATAAAGCTTCGTCGCCCCAAGAGGGAGGGGTGTAAACCCCCCATAAACCCTGTGTACCCTGTGGTCCAAGCTTTTGTCTCTTCAGATGAAACGCAAGCCCAGGTTTTTCTCTGCGGTTCTCTGCGGTCAGGGCTGACTAGCCCTGCCTGCGGCCCCCTGCGTTAAAGCTTTTCCCTGGTTCCTCTTATTTCTGATATACATTTGCACATTAGAAGTTTTATTGGTTTGACAGTCAAGGCAATTTGGGATAATTTGACTCTGCCTTCGACAAAACCACACTACAATAAAGTACCAGCTCCGACTACTCCAACCTATGAAAAAGACACGATATATCGACGCTGGCGTCGACATCGATGCCGCCAATGAAGCAAAAAAAAGGATCTCAAGCCTGGTAAGATCAACTCACGGTTCCTCCGTTCTCGGGGGAATCGGGGGTTTCGGAGGCCTGTTTTCCATGGACGATCTGCCCCATGATCCTGTCCTCGTATCCAGCATCGACGGGGTCGGGACAAAGCTTAAACTTGCCTTCCTCCTTGGCCGCCATAACACGGTAGGCGTCGACCTCGTGAACCACTGTGTGGACGACATCCTCGTTCAGGGCGCCAGGCCCTTATTCTTTCTGGATTACCTTGCAACCGGACGTCTGAAACCGGGCGTTGTGGAAGAGGTCGTGAGCGGCATTGCGGCCGCCTGCCGGGAAGCGGACTGCGCCCTCCTGGGAGGCGAAACCGCTGAGATGCCCGGCTTTTATGCTGAAAGTGAATATGATCTTGCCGGAACGATAGTGGGCGTTGTTTCCAGGGAAAAGTTGATAACAGGCAGCAAGATACAGGCGGGTGATGTGATACTTGGGCTGGCGTCTTCGGGTTTGCATACCAACGGCTACTCCCTTGCCCGCAAGGTCCTCCTGGAGGACGGCGAACTGTCTCTTCAAGGCATACCCGGGGAACTGAAACACTCTCTGGGAGACGAACTGCTGCAGCCTCACAGGTCTTATGCGCAAACTCTATTACCTCTTACCGAGGATTCGGTCATAAGGGGAATGGTCCATATTACCGGTGGAGGATATGAGGGTAATATTCCAAGGGTGATCCCCGGGGAACTTGTTGCCTCGATAGACAAAAAGCTCTGGCCAGTGCATCCCATATTCAGACTGATCGCACAGATGGGGAATGTACCGGAGGCGGAGATGTACAGAACCTTCAATATGGGTCTTGGAATGCTCATTATAGTTTCCCCGGATGATTCGACATGGGTTTCAGATACCCTTGAAAAAGCTGGAGAACAAGTTTACGAGATCGGGACCCTGAGAATGCGAGCCGGGGAAGATCCCCCCGTAATTTTCAGCTGATCATGGAAGGGAAAATGAAAAAGATAGGGGTGCTGGTTTCGGGAGGCGGAAGCAATCTTCAGTCTATTATTGATTCCATCGAGGCCGGCAAGATAGATAACGTGTCTATATCCGTGGTGATAAGCAACAAGGAGGACGCCTTCGGGCTGACCAGGGCCCGGAACCACAACATACCCCCCGTTGTTGTAAAACATAGCGACTATCCTGATCGTGAGGAGTTCGAAAACGAACTTATCAAGATCCTTGATGAACATGACGTGGATCTTGTTGTTCTCGCCGGATTTATGAGGGTCCTGACCCCTCTTTTCGTTAACTACTACCACCACAGAATAGTAAATATCCACCCGGCGATCCTGCCCTCATTTCCAGGTACCCACGCTCAGCAACAGGCCTTCGACTACGGAACCCGGTTTTCCGGCTGCAGCACTCACTTTGTTGACGAGGGAACGGATACCGGTCCCGTAATCCTTCAGGCTGTAGTACCCGTTCTCCCCGACGATACTGTCGATACTCTCGGGAGCCGGATCCTTGTTGAGGAACACAGGATCTATCCGGAAACTATCAGGCTGTGGGCCGAGGGAAAGCTGTCGATAGAGGGAAGGAAGGTCAGGATCCTTGAAGACTGACCGGGTATGAGAGGGGAACAGGGGAATTCAAGAATATGAAGGATCTTTATCATATCATCCTGCTGGGAACCCGGCTGCCGCAGTTGGCTCTCGGCACTCTGATGTCTCGCTGGGGTTATAAAGTATTAATAATAGATCAACACAAGGAAGAAAATTCAACCGCTGCGAAACGTAATCGGGGCTATATTTTCAGCAAGAGACCGGCTCCCCTGTTCGGCCTTGATTCTGCCGGTCTATTAAGGCATTTCCTTGACGAGATAGGCATAGGAAGGGTTCTCATCCAGAGGTCTCATCCCGGAAATCCAGTGAGCTACCAGGTCGTTCTCCCGCGTTCGAGGATCAATGTACAGGGAACATCTTTTCGATGAGCTTTCCCGTGAGTTTCCGGAGAGGATCGATACATTCCGGAAACTCTACAGCGAATGGGATCTCCTTGCCAGGAACTGGTATGACAGCTACCCGGACCTCGACTCCTTCTTTGAAAAACGTCATCTGGCAGCAGGCATCACTGCCCGGGCAGGAAACAGAATGAATGCCAGGCGGACCGAATCGATGGCAGCATCCCTGCGGCAGAACGGAGGCGCCGGACAATTCCTCTCTGTCCAGAACCACTTTCTGGGCTCATATCCTCTGGATGGGGCGCCAGAAGCCCTTGCTGCCTCACTGATCCACAGCATCGGTCGCAGAGGAACATTTGAAGAGCCCACAGGAAGTTCCTCTCTGACCTCGCTTATGGCAACAAGATTCCAGGAGTTCGGGGGGAAAATTGAGCACGGTGTCACGATAAAAAACATTAATCTCCTGTCCAGATCCGGCGTTGAAGTAATTCTTGATGGCGATGAAAGACGGCAGGCAAAATGTCTTGTGACCACATCCGGAATCGCTGAAGGGCTCAAGGCTATTTCCCCAATATTCAACAAAAGGAAAGTGTCGCCATCAAATCCGCTTGTTCCCGTGAGGTTTTTTCTGGGCATAAAGGACTCTCTCGTTCCCGTGGGAATGGAAGACAATCTTCTCTACATGCCGGAGAAAGATGTCCTTCCCGGCAGAGGGGGATATTACCTGGCCCTGAGCCCAAAAGGCTCTGATTTGGCACCGGAGGGTATGAGAGCAATGACCGTTACCATCCTGACCGAACCGTCAAAGCTTCCTGAGATTGCCCAGACACCGAACAGCGACCTGAAAAGAGAGCTGATAAATGCCCTGGAAGCTGTGATACCCTTTATAAATAAAGGCTTGACATATGTCGGCTCCGACATGAGCGATTCAGAAAAAGGAATGGTACCGAGACCTCTCGGTGGCGGCACGGTAGCATGGAGTCCCGGTCTTGTCGGGAAGACCAATGTACAGTTCCTCTCCAGGAAGAGGGTAGCGGTCATCTCACCAACGCCCTGGGAACTGGGTATCGAGGGCGAAGTGATAAGTGCTCTTTCAGCTGCTGTGATTCTCAGGAAACTTATCGGTTCCAAATAATGTAATGGGTTCCAGAATAGATTCTGACAAAGTCCGTCTACCTGCTGTATCGGGTCAATTCTACCCGGGAGATCCGGACAACCTTCAGACCCAGGTTGAATCGTACCTGAAACCGGTACCGCCTCTTCAGGGGGTCATCGGAGCGGTAATACCCCATGCTGGATATATCTACTCCGGAGCTGTGGCAGGCGAGACAGTGTCCGCCCTCAGTGTTCCGGACCGGGTTCTTATCCTGGGACCGAACCACACCGGCTGGGGCCCGGAGATCTCCGTATTTTCCGGTAGATCCTGGCAGATGCCCTTCGGCGAAGTGCGGATCGATGCAGATCTGGCAGACCAGATCATTGAGCACGCGCCTGGCGCCACGGCCGACATCCTGGCCCACTCACAGGAACATTCCATTGAGGTACTGCTTCCCTTTCTTTATTACGCCAGGGCCGAAGAGTTTACTTTTGTTCCACTGACACTATCTCATATCAGTTCAGAGGCATGCCGCGATCTTGGTTCCTCCCTGGCCAGGATCATAGAAAGCTCCGGAGAAGATATCCTCGTAGTCGCAAGCTCGGACATGACGCACTATGAGAGCCACTCTTCTGCCGCGGAAAAAGATGGAGCGGCCATCGAGAGAATACTTGACCGGTCTCATCAATATCGTATCCACCAGGAAGATAAGTATGTGCGGTATTATGCCTACAGCGGTGATGCTGCATCTGGCTTCTGCCCTGGGGGCTTCCAGAGCAAAGCTTATAAAATACAGTACTTCAGGCGAGGTAAGCGGGGATTACGAGCAGGTGGTTGGTTACGCGGGGATTGTCGTCTGTAAGTAAGGAATGCTTCAAATAGAAACGCGCATTCCAGGGAGAAGGGAGGAGGAAAGAGGGAGGAGGACGTGAAAAGATGCCAGGAACGCAAAGTAGTTCATGAAATGCAGAACTATGCTCCCATACCTGGTCGATCTTGGCTTTGCAAACGGGCCAAACGGTTAAACATTGAAAGTAGAGTCTTGGATAGTTTATTCTCTCTTCTCCCTTTTTCCTCCTCCCTCCTCCCTATCACGAGCATCCTTGGGTGAGACCCCACCCTGAGGCGAGTTGTTTCAACAGAAAGGCGTATCAATGAAAGAAGAAGTCCGCGTCAGATTTGCACCAAGCCCCACCGGTTACCTGCACATCGGTGGTGTCAGAACCGCCCTCTTCAACTGGCTTTTTGCCCGTCACCACGGCG
>QIFJ01000118.1 GCA_003229755.1 Pseudomonadota bacterium | reverse complement strand
AGGTGACGCAGGGCCACCATCCATTCAAAGGAAAGCTTCAAAGATCTCCTCTCGTCTATTCTTTTCTCTGATGGGGAAACAGAATTACATCTCTGATCGAGGCGGAATCGGTGAGCAGCATTGTCAGTCGATCGATCCCTATTCCTTCGCCTGCTGTGGGGGGAAGACCGTATTCAAGCGCGCGGATATAGTCCCAGTCCATCATGTGCGCCTCTTCGTCGCCTGCCTTTCTTTCATCCACCTGCTGTTTGAACCGGTCCTCCTGGTCCCTTGGGTCATTTAACTCGGAAAAACCGTTGGCAACTTCTATCCCGGCGATGAAAAGCTCGAAACGCTCGGCAACATCAGGATCATCGTCGCTTCGCCGGGAAAGCGGTGAAACATCGATGGGATAGTCATAAACGAAGACCGGTCCAGTAAGATCCGCCTCTACGAACTTTTCAAAGATCTTCTGGTGGATCTTGCCAAGAGGGTCCCTGCTGTCAACGGGTACATCTCTTCGGGTTGCGAACTCTAAGGCCTGAACACGATCTTTTAGATGTTCGTTCCCTAATCCATCTATATCCAGAAGACATTCGTCGAACTTTTTTCGCTGGAAAGGTCTGGAAAAATCAATATCGGTTGACTGGTAGGTTACCTGCGGGCTGCCAACCGTGCGCCCGATCACGTGCCCGAAAAGCTCTTCGGTAAAATTCATCATGTCGTGGTAATCAGCATAGGCCATATAGAATTCCAGCATCGTGAACTCAGGATTGTGCATAGTAGAGATCCCCTCATTCCTGAAGTTCCTGTTCAGTTCGTAGACCCTCTCGAATCCGCCAATAACCAGCCGTTTGAGGTAAAGCTCGGGCGCTATCCTCAAGTACAAGTCCATATCCAGGGTGTTGTGGTGTGTTTTGAAGGGTCTGGCAACAGCACCTCCGGGAACAGGCTGCATCATGGGGGTTTCCACTTCCATGAACCCATTTTCGTCCAGATATTCCCTCATACTGGCGATCAGATTACTCCTTGTGCGGAACACTTCCCGAACCTCAGGGTTAGCTATGAGATCCACATACCTTTGCCGATACCGGATCTCCACGTCCTTTAGCCCGTGCCACTTTTCCGGAAGAGGTCTGACGGATTTGGTGAGCAGTATTATTTCCGAGGCGAGAATAGTGAGCTCACCGGTCTTCGTGACGAAAACAGTGCCGGTAACACCGATTATATCCCCAATATCCCACTGTTTGAACTCCTCGAAGACCTCATCTCCCAGTTCATCTTTCTTGATGAATATCTGGACGCGTCCGGACGAATCTTCAATGTGGATGAATGCGGCCTTACCGAAACTTCTGATGGCCATTACCCTGCCGGCGAGGACATATGTATTCTGAGTTCTCTCAATCTGCTCGGGGCTCTTTCCCTCCATATCCCGATGGATATCCCGGGCTACCTGTTTCCTCTGATAGCCTGTGACATACGGATTCAGCCCGAGGTCCCTGATCTGCTTTACTTTTTCCCTGCGAAGCTTATAAAGTCTGCTTTCGCCGTTCTTTTCCATGCCGATTCTCCGCCTGAAATCCTGATAAAATCTTTGAAATTAAATGCTTAAACCTAGTCGACACCGGAAATTTCGTCAAGGCTTTTCACTCCTGACCGGAGGGCAGGGGTGAGTCGAAGTGCCAGGTCGAAGTCGAAGTTGACAAGATAATCATTTGCGCCTTAACCAAGGTACCGTGGGGTCCCAGGTCTGAGCATATTCATCCGCCTCTGCGTTAAAACTTGGGACATGGGACCTGGAACTGTGCCCAGCACTATCGTTTGAAAAGATTCAGAAGCACAGTCAGAAGCACGCTGAAGACAATGGACTCATTTAACCAATCTCTCTATCATTCTCGCAGCTTCCCTGTTCATTCTATTCCAGTGTGTGCCCTTCCAGTAAACCCTGGCGCATCCGGAGCACTTCATGATCCGGCTGCGGGTTCTCAGGACGTGAGGGGGAACCTTTTCCTTTACGCTTCCACCGGATACATCGGTCAAACAGCCGTTACACACAGAGCATCGGCTGAAGAGGCTGTATCCGGCACCCGACTTCGGTAGAAGCCCGGTTATTGAAAGAAATTCTTCCCAATATCCATCTCCTCTCACCAGCCAGGCTGAAATATGACTGGTATCCGCCAGTTTTCTGTTTTTTGTCAAAAGGATCCTGGATTCAGCTCTGCAGCGATACATGATCTCACCAATGCCAGCATCTGGATAGTACTCTGTGTCCAGACCGAGTATTCTAAGCTTTCTTGCAAGGGTACCGAGCATGGAATCGGCGATAAACCGCACTTCACAGTTGGCAGGCGGCAGATCGCTGCTGAGCTGTGATTTTGATAGGGTCGTAAAAAGTCCATTCATGGCTTTTTACTCCGCGGAAAGTGAAAAATGTCATTTTCACTTTCTTCGCAGAGTCATCAACCTTAAATCTCCATTCGGTGGATCCTGACGAAGGAATCCAGGATGGCAAGGTCTTCGTCCTCCATATCGAGGAACTGGATCCCCATACCGGGATCGTGTTCAAATTTACCGACAGGCCTGTTCCAGACCACCATTCCCTTCACCCGGAAAACGTGGTTGAAAGCTGGCAGAGAAAACACCAGATCTACTTCGGAACCCACCTTTAAAGGGTTCTCACAGGCAACGTAAATACCGCCCCTGCTCACATTGAGCATGTAATCGTTGACGAAGTCTGTTCCATCAGTATATTTAACCTCAACCCGTACAGGAGCGCGCGGGTACTCTCTGCGAGAAACTAATCCACCGGAATCACTCTTCTTTGATGAAGCCATGCAACCCCCTTTTTTCTCCCTATGGAACTGCAGCCGGATCCAGGACCAGGATACCGGATGGCAGGCCATCGCCGGCAAGCTCCACCTCCGAGGAACCGTCCCTGGTCACGTTCTGCCTGCCTTCGAGAAAATCATCTACCGGAGCGATGGGAAAATCCGCACCTGCAGTCTTGAAATGCATCGGTATTACAAGGTCCGGTTCAAGAGCCTGAATAATAGAGTCGGACTCCTCCTTTCCTATAGTAAAAAAGCCACCCACTGGCATGAAAAGAACATCTACAGGCTTGATCCTCCCAGCCGTTTCCTCGCTAATAATATGTCCCAGGTCCCCAAGGTGGCATACTGAAATCCCGTCTATCACCGCCTTGAAAATGATATTGCTGCCCCTTTCGGAACCTTTGGACGTATCGTGGAAGGATGGGACGCCCATTATGTCTATGCCCGCCACAGTCTGCGCGCCGATCGAACTGATTATCTCAGGTTCCCCCCTGACGTCGGCGGTATAGTTATGATCAGGATGACCGTGTGTAACGAGAACGATCTCAGCTTCTTCGTCAACAGGCCTGTATTTGACTGCGCCGTCGTAAGCAGCGTGCTCATACGGGTCCGTAAGTATTCTGGTCCCGTCCTCCGAGGTTAGCAGAAAACAGGAATGACCTATAAATTTGATTTGCATCTCATTGCTCCTTCGCTTCATCCTTTTTTTCATCCTGAATTTCTTCGTGTACTTCTTCCGTTTCTGTCTCTTCCTTGTGCACCAGGATTATGCTTCTCACCTCAATACCGGCGCCCTTCAGAGCTTTCCTTACCTGGGGTATGGTGGCATCGGTCACTTTCACAAGAAAATTGGCATGGGTCATTTTTTTGGCCTCCGTTGGCTTTATTTGAAACTGACAGCAATGTCCGTGTTTGACGTCAATCTGGTATTTTATCCCGGTTTAAAGTTGAAAGTTGAAGGTTGAAAGTCGGTAGCTGTAAGTTTGAATTTATTTGTTAACTTTCAACTTTCAACTTTTAACTTTCAACTATCGTTATCCTTCCTATCATGGAGGATAACGATAGATTATTCAGTAGATTCTGATGCTTCGCTGATCTTTTCATACAGGGGAAGCAGCACTATCTCTATCCTCCTGTTTGCAGCTTTACCCTCAGCCGTCTTGTTCGAAACCACCGGTTGGTGTTCACCGTAACCGGCTGCAGAGAGCAGGGTCGGATCCATCCCAACATCTGTTTCGAGAATGCGAACAACTGCCATGGCACGGCTGGCGGACAGCTCCCAGTTTGTGGGGAATTTTTCCTTCAGTCGCCCCCCAATGGGCACGTTATCCGTGTGCCCTTCGATCTGGATCCTCTTGCCTTCGATCTTGGCCAGTTCAGCACCAACCTTTCTGAGGATCTTAACTCCAGTAGGTTTGAGGTCCGCCTTTCCTGAATCGAAGAGAATTTTTTCGACCAGATTCACCGAGAGCCGGTCTTTCATCCGCCGTATCTGTACCTCTCCGGCCTCGATCTCGCCCTTCAAACCCTCAACAAGCTCGTCATAGGTCGTCTTCAGCCGGGTGAGCTCTGCTTTCTTCCTCTTCTGCAGATATTCATAATCAGCTTTAAGACGTTTTAACTCATCTTCCCTGATAACAAGTTTCTCCCTCAAACCTGTATTGGTCTCCTGGAGCTTCTTGTTTATTTCCATAGTATCCTTGATGATCCTTGTCTGTGAAACCTCCTTGGTCAGAATTATCTCATTTAAGCGCTGGTTCTGTACCCTGAGTTCCTCTGCGACAGCCCGTTCGGTTTCAAGCCTGCTTTTGAGCAGATCCCTTTCCCCGGTCACGTTTTTGTGGTCACGAAGAAGAGCCTGATGGTCTTTGGTCAGGGCATCATTTTTTTCCTTCTGTTCCCTGTAGCTTACAGCAAATCGATCAGCCTCATCGGACTTGAGCAGGTAATCCTTCTTGCTGACTATGCACCCGGAGAAAGCTGCAACGAAAAAAAGGAGCAAGGCCGGCACAGCTACTTTTCTCATCAAATCCGCCGAGTACTTCGTCCCGGGCTGGATTTCGGGAATAAATCCTGAATTTCGCACGATTTTTCAAGACAGTAGTGTAACACCTTCCGACAAACTATATCCAGGAGGCTGATGAGGTTCTACGACAGGCTCCCAGTAAAATAAAACTATCTTATAGTAGATTTGACGGTCAAGGTAGTGCATAGTTCCATGTTTCAGGTTCCAGGTTCCAAGTAAAGTCATCGCGAAGAATACAATGACGAAGCGATCTTACCAGATTGCTTCATCACGACTACAGCGTGACTCGCAATGACTGCCCCTCAACCTCGACTTCGATTTAGTACTTCGACTGGCCCTCCGCCCTACGCACTTCGCACTCACCCGAAGGGTGTACCACCCTCCCCTTTGTCCCCTCCCATCAAGGGAGGGGAGTAAACCCCGATACCCCGTTACGCCGATACTCCGATACCATGGCCAGAACCCTGGATAACCAAATGCAAATCAGGCTGGGGTTTTGGTGAATCACGAAGCGAAGCTAAAAGGGGGTTGCGAAGGCGAGTGATTACACCCAAAACCCCGGCCATTCGAATCTCGAATTTCCG
>QIFJ01000181.1 GCA_003229755.1 Pseudomonadota bacterium | reverse complement strand
CATGAAGGTGCTGATATGGACCTCAAGAGAAACGTTTGCCTCGCTGGCATTGCTTATCTGGATCATCGCAGTTGGAGCCGGGCAGGTTTTGAAAGGCTCGTAAAAAGCCCATTCGTGGCTTTTTACTTTGTCGATGTAGAGCATTAGAAATTGAGGGAACCAGGCTTTAGGTTGTGGACAGACCAAAGACCAAAGAATGGCAGGCGATTGATTCTAACAGGGATGGAAGGGATGGAATCGGTATCGTGTATTCATCAGGCCGGGTTTTTGGGTGTAATCACTCGCCTTCGCAACCCCCTTTAGCTTCGCTTCGTGATTCACCAAAACCCCGGCTTGATTTGCATTTGTGCCGGAGTATCGAGGTAGAGCATTAGATATTAGATTGTTTTACTTACACTAATCACCAATAACCAATCACTAATTACTCATCACGCGTCACGACCTTGGATCCTGGACCGACACCTGGGTCCTGAGACCGAAAATGGACAAATTGTGAGACTCCTGCTGAAGATAGAATATGACGGAACCGGATTCCATGGATGGCAGGTCCAGCCAAATGTACGTACGGTGCAGGGTGTGCTTGAAGACGCCATGGGCCGGATGATGGCGGAATCCGTCAGGATCATCGGCTCAGGAAGAACAGATGCCGGTGTCCATGCCCTGGGACAGGTTGCGCACTGTGATGTAACCAGGAACATTCCCACGGATAACATCAGAAGGGGATTGAACAGCATTCTGCCGCAAGATGTCAGGATCCTGGAGTGCAGCCATGCGCCGGAGGGTTTTCACGCGCAATTCAGAGCTGTCCGAAAAAGATACACATACGAGATACTCAACAGACAAAATCCAACTGCTTTAAACAGGAACAGGGTGTGGCACATCCAGCACCCGCTTGACCTGGATGCCATGGTGAAGGGCGCCGGCTACCTTAAAGGAAAAAAGGACTTTACCTCTTTCAAATCCACAGGAGATAACAAGACAACAGTCAGGGATCTTAAGGATCTCTCTATTACAAGAGAGGGTGACCTGGTAACGATGGTTTTTGAAGCTGACGGATTCTTAAAATACATGGTGAGAAATATTGTCGGTGCGCTTACGTGGGTTGGGGTGGGCAGGATGTCTCCTGAGGACATAAAAACTTTACTGGAGGCAAAAACAAGAAAAGATGCGCCCAAAAAGGCTCCACCTCAGGGCCTTACACTGGAACGTGTTTATTATTAGTCTCACAAAAAACGGTTCATCTCCTAATAGGTTGGTGGTTAATATTTATTGGAAGGGTTCCGATAAAAGCCCCTTCGCCTTCGCAACCCCCTTTTAGCTTCGCTTCGTGATTCACCAAAACCCCGGCCTGATCTGCATTTGGTTATCTCGGGGTTCTGCAGAGGAAGGCTTTGGTGGGGGTTACGAAAAGAGACAAGAGCCTGAACCACAGTGATTTGACATAAATCCACCCCCCTCTTGTCAGGTCGTAGCCCTTTGTCGCTAAAGCTATGAAGGGCGAAGACTGATGAGGGGGGAGGTCAGGTGGGGGTGGGTTGCTGTAACATGGGTCCTGGGACATGGGTCGTTGGACCTCGGCCACAGGCCGGCCAGGGAGGCTGGTAGTATTTGATAGTTTTTTTATTGATAGTGACGGAATAATTAAGTAGTGTAAATCATCTGCTTACATGCAGCCGGGATAGTTGTATACTGATTTGATACGGCAAATTGGTATGGGGAACTTTCGGTTTAGAAGGAAAGGAGCTTGTTATGAGGAGAAGTACAGTTATCAGTAGTCTTGCTATTATTTTTGTTAGTATGTCCTTCCTTGTCTTCGGATGCACCCAGAAGGCGGCTCCACCTCCCGAGACCATCAAGATTCCGGTTGCATCTCCCTTTACGGGGCAGCTGGCTTCTTTTGGTGAGGGAGTTAAGAACGGAGCATTCCTTGCGGCCGAAGATATTAATGCAGCTGGTGGAATAAGGGGGAAGAACGTTGAAATTGTCCTCGGAGACGATCTGTGCGATCCGAAGGAAGCTGCCAATGTAGCTACTAAATTTGCGGGCGATTCAGACGTATCTATTGTGGTGGGGCATCTTTGCAGCTCCTCTACGATGGCGGCGCTTCCTATCTACAAGGAAGCGAGCCTGCCGGCGATCTCTCCCGCCAGCACCAATGTGAAGATCGGAAAGATGAGCCCCTTCTACTTCAGGAACGTTTACAAGGATGACTTCCAGGGCACTTTCCTTGCCCGTTACTCGAAAAAGGTCAGAAACCACAACAAAGTGGCCATCTTCTTCGAGACGAACGACTACAGCATTGGTCTCAAGGATGCCTTTGTTGCTGAAGCCGCCAATCAGGGTATAGAGATCGTGGGACAGGAATCTTATACGTCGGACACCACTGACTTCACGTCAACCCTTACAAAGTTCCGCGCAATGAAGCCTGACGCCATTTTTATTCCTGGCTATGCGCCTCAGGCCACACTTATAGTCGCACAAGCAGCCAAGCTTGGCATTAAAGTTGACTATTTCGGCGCTGACGGTCTGGATGACAACGTCATGCTGGAGAATCCTGATACTGAAGGCCTCTTCGTGACCAGCCCGTTCCTTCCTGACAGAGCCGGACCCGATGCCCAATCGTTCATCAAAGCCTACACCAGCAAGTACGACAAGGAGCCCAACTGGTTTGCGGCCAACACGTATGATGCGGTTAGAATGGCAGCCGATGCCATCTCCAAGGCCGGGCAGGATCGCGTGAAGATCCGTGACTATCTCGCAAGTCTTAATACTCCCGAGAAGGCGTATATGGGAGTAACTGGTGCTACTTACTTTGATGAGAACGGTGACAGTCTGAAGCCTGCTTTCATCAAGACCATCAAGGGCGGAAAGTGGGTTAGCGCAGAAGTGCAGCTCACGGAGTAGTACTTAATTTTGACAGTGAAAACTTAACGTTTGTATCCACTGGGCAGGTGGGGGTTTTCCTCGACCTGCCCTTTTTTTGTTTAAAGTAATGTATATTTGTGTATTTAGAACATTTGATCATTAGAAATTAGGGATTATCTCCAATTTAGTTGATGGTCAACATACAATGAGCGGGTTCCGGCAATAGCCCCTTCGCCTTCGCAACCCCCTTGAGCTTCGCTTCAGGGGCTTTTGCCGGAACCCTGGATGGATAAAAATATTCAGGCCGGGGTTTTGGTGAATCACGAAGCGGAGCTAAAAGGGGGTTGCGCAGCCGAGTGATTACACCCAAAAGCCCGGCCATATGATTAAACTATTTCGAAATTCAACCAACTAATTGGGAGATGTTCAATTGTTCGACGCTTTTACAGGCAACTTTTCATTATTCGGGCAACAGTTGGTAAACGGCATTACCCTGGGCTCGGTCTATGCCCTGATAGCGGTGGGCTACACGATGGTTTACGGGGTTATCCAGCTGATAAACTTCGCCCACGGCGAGATCTACATGATGGGAGCTTTCCTGTCTTTCACCATGGTTACATCCATGGGGATGAATTTCTGGGTAGCATTTCCTGTGACGATCGTTATGTGCTCCATACTGGGAATGCTCCTTGATGTAGTAGCATACAGGCCCCTGAGGCAGGCTCCACGCCTTGCTGCGCTGATCACTGCCATAGGAATGTCTCTTTTCCTTCAAAACCTCGCTCTAATTATCTGGGGATCCCAGATAAGAGGTTTTCCAGCGGCAACTCTGCCCAGAATATTTTCCTATCCCGCTGTGACTATGGGTGAGATCGTCATCTCCTGGCTTCAGGTGTTCATACTGGTTGTGGCCTTTGGCATGATGGCAGCCCTGCACACGATCATTCATTACACCAGGATCGGCACTGCCATGAGGGCTATAGCCCAGGACAAGGTTACCGCGTCTTTAATGGGTATTAATGTGAACAGAGTCATATCCTTCACTTTCGCAATTGGATCTGCAATGGGCGGTGTTGCGGGCATACTCGTAGGTATGTACTACAATGCCATATGGCCTACCATGGGTTATATCGCCGGTATTAAAGCCTTTGCGGCCGCAGTTTTAGGCGGTATCGGGTCAGTACCTGGAGCTATGCTGGGTGGTGGTGTCCTCGGCATGGCAGAGGTACTGGGGGCCGGCTATATCTCCTCCGCGTACAGGGACGGGATCGCCTATGCGGTGATGATACTGGTAATTATTTTCAAACCCTCCGGTCTGTTGGGCAAATCAACTCTTCAGAAGGTATGACATGGATTTTACGAGGAGATTCGGCTTAATAGAGAAAATACCCGGAGGGACCTACACACTCTGGTCTATTCTCCTTGCTCTGGTCATCTCAGTTCCATTGTTCCCTATGGGCGACTCATCACTGTACATCCAGAGAATACTCACTCTCACAGTACTCTATATGGTACTCGCTCTGGGACTGAACATCGTCCCGGGCTTTACAGGGCTGCTTGATCTCGGTTACGTGGGGTTTTACGGTATTGGAGCCTACACAGCAGGTCTTCTAACTATACATTACGATCTTTCGTTCTGGATCATCCTTCCTCTTGCAGCGTTAAACGGCGCTTTATGGGGAATATTACTGGGCGCTCCTACTCTCAGGCTGACTGGTGATTATTTCGCGATAGTTACATTCGGTTTTTCCGAGCTTGTGGTTCTGGTGATCAGGAACGAGCTCTGGCTCACACGTGGGCCAATGGGGCTTCCTGGAATAAACCCTCCTTCGATCTTTGGCCACACTATAAGGAAGCAATGGGAGTATTATTACCTGGTGCTGGCCATTCTGTTCCTGGTCCTGTTCATTGTCCGCAGATTAGAGGACTCACGGCTGGGACGTGCCTGGTTTGCCATCAGGGAAGATGAGATAGCAGCGGAATGCGTGGGTATCAATATTATCAACTACAAGATCATTGCCTTTGCCACAAGCGCGTCTATCGGAGCCCTTGGGGGCGCGTTTTTCGCAAAGTGGTTTCTCTTCATACACCCGGACATGTTCAAGTTCTGGGAATCGATCCTGGTTTTATGTTTAATCGTTTTCGGGGGGATGGGCAGCATAAAAGGTGCGATGCTTGGGGCGGCTGTGCTCATTCCGATGACTGAGATCCTCAGAGCCATACTTCTGAAAATACCCCAATGGCTCAATTTCTTCGGGATGAACTTGACGGTTGAGTTCGGGCAGAACCTGGTTCAGGCAAGATATCTGCTCTTCGGTCTTATCCTGGTATTAATGATGCGATATCGTCCTGAGGGTCTGTTGCCGATCGCCAGGGTCAAGGGTGAGATGCATCCGGATGAATCCGTCCGCGAAACCGAGGACGCATCCCTCTACGAGAAGAGGGTTAAATAGA
>QIFJ01000124.1 GCA_003229755.1 Pseudomonadota bacterium | reverse complement strand
GCGGAGTTGCCGGACTGACTCTGGCGCTCAAGCTATCGAAGTTCGCCAGGGTGGTTGTTATCACAAAGAAGGGAGCTGATGACACTGCCACTGCCAGAGCCCAGGGAGGCATTGCTACAGTCCTTGATTCCTCGGACGACTTTAAGTACCACATCCAGGATACAATAGATGCCGGCGCCGGCCTGTGTAACAGCCATGTTGTGGAAACGATCATCAGCTCCGGTCCCGGTTCCATACGTGAACTTGTAAACCTTGGTGCCAGGTTCACCACATCTGACGGCGAAAATCTTGATCTCGGAAGGGAAGGTGGGCACTCCCACAGACGGATTGTTCATGCACAGGACATGACCGGCAGGGAGATCCACAGAGTCCTTCTGGAAACTGCCCTTAATTCCGACAATATCGAAATATATGAGAACCACACGGCGCTCAACCTGGTCACAAACCACCAGTTAGGATCTACTGAGAAATTTGACACCTCCGATTATAAATGTTTCGGGTGTTACGTTCACGACGCCGACACAGGAGAAGTCTTCTCATGGACCGCGAAGTCAGTGACTCTCGCAAGTGGTGGCGCCGGTAAAGTATACCGATACACAAGCAATCCCGATGTCGCAACGGGTGCCGGTATTGCTATAGCATACCGGGCCGGCGCTGATATCGCCAATATGGAGTTCATTCAGTTTCACCCCACCTGCCTGTACCACCCGGAGGCAAAGTCCTTTCTGATAAGCGAAGCGGTGCGCGGAGAAGGCGGTATACTCAGAACCCTCGACGGAGCACCCTTCATGGAAAAATATCATCACTCGAAGGATCTCGCCCCCAGGGATATCGTCGCTCGCGCCATTGATTCTGAACTCAAAACGAAGGGTGATGATCACGTATTGCTGGACATTACGCACCTTCCCGCGAGGCAGGTCATTGATCGGTTCCCGAATATTTACCAGATGTGCCTCGAATACGGGTTCGACATGACAAAAGATCCCCTTCCCGTGGTTCCGGCGGCGCACTATCTTTGCGGTGGGGTCGTGACCGACCTCGACGGTCGGACGTCGATACCCGGCCTTTATGCTTGCGGTGAAGTCGCCTGCACCGGTCTGCACGGGGCCAACCGGCTGCCCAGCAATTCCCTGCTCGAGTCTCTGGTGATGGCAGACAGGATAGCCAGGGCTATCGAGAGGTCATGGACTGAAACGTCCAGAGTGAAGCTGCCTTCGATCCCGGACTGGGATCCGGGTGGCTCGGTAGACTCGGACGAAATGATCGTCATCAAGCATAACTGGGATGAGATCCGGAGCACCATGTCAAATTACGTGGGTATCGTAAGATCAAACAGGCGCCTTAAGAGGGCTACTCATCGGATCGAGCTCTTGCGCCAGGAAGTTAATGAATATTATTGGAATTTCAGGATCACCAGGGAACTTATTGAGTTGAGGAACATAGTTACGGTAGCAGAAACAATTGTCCGATGCGCGACCCGGAGAAAGGAGAGCCGCGGGCTTCATTTTACCCTTGATTATCCGGAGACTGACAGCAATCAGAGATCTGATACGGTTATTACCATAAGAGATGAGGTTACAAAATGAAACGACTTACGGAAATTCGGATAAGGATAGACATACTGGACTGGAAAATAGCCGATCTTCTGCAGGAGAGAGCCGGTCTCGCACTGGAAACCGGCAAGATCAAGACCGAGCATTCACTGCCCATTCGAGACGAGGAGCGAGAAAAAAAGATACTGAATACCGTCACAGGATCATCCCACGGCCCCCTGTCCGACGAATCCCTCAGGAGAATATACGCGACAATTATAGACGAATGCCGTCGACTCGAAGAGTCGAGGTGATCTAGACCAACGACCAATGTCCAATGACCAACGTGAAATATTTTTATTTAACTTTGACCGATGGATACTATCTCGCCCGCCCGTTGGTCGTTGGGTGTTGGTCATTGGACGCATTCACTTGGACGTTGGTCCTTGGTCATTGGTCGCGCTTAATTAATATCCGTCCAACGCCCTACCCGGCTAAGCCCCCATCCCATGGGAATGGCAGCCACCAGGAAAGACAGAAGTCCCGCGCTGAGAATCCCGAAGATGGAGTCTCCCCTTGTAAGCGCCATCAGTCCCATGGGCGCAGCGAAGAACCTGTAGACAGGTGCTGCCATTAAGACAACAAGGAAACCGATATAGGCGAGGCTTATTATCATGGTGATAACTCCTCCACCGGAGACTGCTATCTGCGCTTCGTTCTCGGCTATCTGCGCTTCGTTCTCGAAGTTAAAACGGGGAAATACAGCGCCTATCCCGAGATTCAGCCCAACCAGAGCCAGAGCCATTGCAACGGAGGTTGCTCCAAACAGGACCATGAGGTCGGTGTTCACACCCATGATAACGTTGGTTGCGGTGGTAAGAATAATGGAAATTCCCACGAGGGGAACGGCGGCGAATATGAATTTGGCCATGAAGAACTTTCTCATGGAAACCGGTGCGCTCATGGTTATCCAGACACTGAGCCCCTCCAGGCTTACTGAAGGATACACAAACCTTACGCAGAGGGCCGAGATAACGAAACCGGAAAGTGCAAGATTGAGGAACGCAACAAGGTTTCTGTAAAAGTACCCTCCAAGAGGAAAAAAGTACGCATTGTAAATGTAAAGAACGATCAGGGCTCCCAGAAGAAAAAGTTGGGTCCAGCGTGCCGGATCTCTAATAAATACAAGGTAATCTTTCGTCAAATAAGCGCCCATCACTGGCGGCAGATTCTGCATCGCCGCCTCTGCCCGCGTCATATTTTTCATTTTTTTCCCCGCTGTACCCTCTTGAATCGTTGACAACCCAGGGAAATACAGCAGCCTGAAAACAACAAAAAACAGGATGAGCGCGGCAATACATACCGCCAACAGCAGTCCCAGATTCTGAATATAGTTGTAGTTCAGCGGGCCCGATGACAGACTCACTACGGCCTCTGTTGCCCAACTGGTAGGCATGAAGGGAGATTCCGGTACCGACATTGCTTTTACAAAATCCATTACTTCCTCTGTGGGAACATCCATGAACAGGCGCTCCGGCCGGCTCATCCTGAAGAGGATTATGATCATTGCCCCCACGGCCAGACTCATGAAGGTCAGGGCCTGATGGACCCTGGCTGTCGGAAGTACGCGCATCAGGACTATGGCGAGGACGGACCCAGCCAGGACCGGAATGAGGACCAGCAGGAAGAAAACCGGAAACCATCCTGCCACAAACTGCCATCCAAGATGCAGCTTGCTGCTGTAGGCCAGAAAAGGTGGTGTACCGAAAACAAGTATCATCCAGGCACTCTGGAAAAAAACAAGTATGAATCTCTGGGTGATAAGGGCAGAGGGGGAAACCGGTGTAGTAATAAGGAATGGGATCTCCCTGCTCATAAAATAACCCGATATGGATGACGCCATACTGGACAGCACAAGGAGTCCGAAAAAGGAGAGGAAGAGAATATGTATGAGCTGCTGGAACATGAACGGAGCAAGAAACTCCAGTCTTGTCTCAATAGCTGTTATCAAGCGGTAGAAAAAGATATAATCCAACCACACGAATACTCCGCCCAGTATCAGCATGAAAACAAACCAGCCCAGAGTTCTACTGCCACCGAAGCGAAAGGTATTTTTCAGTTCCGTCAGCCTGTAGGAGATTAGCTGGTAAAGGGAGGTTGAATAACTTAAGCCGTCATGTGACGCCAAGGGAGGTCTCCAGGGTCAGGCGTAGAAAGACTTCTTCGAGATGTGAACCCGGGATCCGGGCCTGAGCAGAGAGCTCATCCATGTTTCCTGACCCGATCAACTTTCCATGGTGGATGATCCCGATCCTGTCGCAGACAGCTTCCGCAGTTGACAGTTCATGGGTTGTTAAAAATACTGTTTTCCCCTCTTCTGCCAGGTCTCTGAAAAGCCCCCGGACCTTCTTCGCTCCAAGCGGATCTAGGCCCACCATAGGTTCGTCAACTATTATTACCCGCGGGCTGTGAAGAAGGGCTGACGCCATGGCCAGTCTTTTTTTCATTCCGTGGGAGTAGCTTTCAACCAGTTGATCGGCCCAGTCCGTCAGGTCAAAAAAAGTGAGCAGCCGCTCGCTTTCATCTCCGACCCTGTTTCCATGCATACCATAGAGCCTGCCGGCAAAGCGAAGGAACTCATTTCCTGTAAGTTTTTCAAAAAGAAAGGGCGTGTCCGGAATGAAGCCTGTCACTGCCTTTGCCTCTCTCTGATGCGTTACAACGTTGTATCCGCCGATGGAAACCGATCCCATAGTGGGAGGGATAAGGCCCACCATAACGCGTATCGTTGTCGTTTTCCCTGCACCGTTAGGGCCCAGGAAACCGAACACCTCCCCCTTTCGGACTGTCAGATCGAGGCTGTTTACTGCCGCTAATGTTCCGTATCTTTTTGTTAAACCCTGTATCCGTATCAATCTGCATCCCTCTCGATTAAAATGATCCGGTCCCAGGACACAAGACTCAGGACCCAGATATGCCACGCGCCTGTGTGGAGTTCCAGGTTCCATGTTCCAAGTTCCAAGCCACGGTAACTCACCCTCCCCTTTGTCCCCTCCCATCAAGGGAGGGGGTTATTTGAATCTCCAATTTCTATTTCTCTAATTAGGGGCCTCTCCCAATTAGTTAGGAGGATTTAAGTATATAGTAATAAGGTCGGGGTTTTGGTGAATCACGAAGCGGAGCTAGCCCCACGCGCAGGCGAGTGATTACACCCAAAAACCCGGCCATATGAATAGAACTCTCACCAAGGCCCTTACTCGCGCACCATCGCCATACTCACCTTGAAGGACCTATCGCGTCGTCTTACATTCATCCTCACATTCTCTCCCCAATCTATAGCCTGGAAGACTTCCCTGAATGTCTCCAGATCCTGGGTTGGCTTTCCGTTTATCTTTACGACCAGGTCGCCCGGCTCAAGACCCACCCTGTCCGCCTGACTGTACCTGGTTATCCGTGTTATGAGGACTCCCCTGTCGTAACGGTAGCCAAGGCTTTCGGCCAGGTTTTCGGTAAGTTCTTCCACAGCTATGCCAAGGCTTGTTCTGAGCCTCAATGGCGAGCTCTGTGGACGGGACAAAAGCTCTCCCACCCTGATCCTGACAGTCCTGTTCTCCCCATTACTTTTTATTTGAACGGGGACTACATCACCAACAGGAAGAAGGTCAACAACCCTGTAGAAGGTATCAGTGCCTCCTGTTTCCCTGTCCCTGATCTTCAGTATTACGTCACCTGGAATAATGCCCGCTTCTTCACTGGGGCTGCCTTCCATTACTTCGCTGACGATCACGCCATTGGTGCTGCCGAGATCCAGGGCATCGCGCATCGTGGGTGTTAGATCGTGAACCCTGATCCCGATGTCTGACCTGATTATCCTGCCGGTTCTCAGGAGCCCCTCCATTATAGACCTCGCAAGGTTTGAAGGAACGGCGAAACCGATCCCCTGATACCCTCCGCTTCTGCTGAATATAGCAGTGTTAATGCCTATAACCTCACCCTCCAGGGTGATAAGAGGACCTCCGCTGTTACCGGGATTTATTGCGGCATCTGTCTGGATGAAATCCTCCAATTCAGCTATACCGACACTGGCTCTTCCCTTGGCGCTTACAATACCGACAGTAACGCTCTGGCCCAGTCCGAAGGGGTTCCCGATAGCTATTGCCCAGTCACCAACCTCTATTACGTCGGAATCCCCCATTTTCGCTGCCGGATAGTTTCTCTCCGGCAGCCTCAGAACCGCAATATCCGTCCTGGGATCGCTGCCCACAACCTCTGCCGGAGCCTCTGTCTTGTCAAAAAAGGTTACCTTTATCAAATCCGCACCTTTGATAACGTGGTTATTGGTCAGGATGATACCCTCTTCCCTGACAATCACACCCGAGCCCAGGCCTACCTGGACAAGTTTCTTATCCTGGGAGCCGAAGAAACGCTCAACGAAATCCCGACCGAAAAACTCTCTGAAGGGCTCCAACAGATCTCCGAATAACGGGTCATCGACTCCAGGTCGTCTTGATCTGGTCCTGCGGTATGTCTTGATGTTGACGACGGAGGGGGTAACTTCCCTGCTTACCCGAACGAAGGCCCTGCTTGTCTTTTTGAGCGCCAGGAGTTCTTCATCCATCTCATCCGCCCATACTGGACCAGCGGCGAATATCACGGCCAGCAAAGCCGTCGTTATTCTGATAATGAATCCGCGGGAGGAAATTTTCATTTTATGTATCAACTCCCAATTAGTGGTAGTCAACATCCAATAAATGGGTTCCGGCAAAAGCCTCTGCGCCTTCCGCATTCGCCAAGGCTACAGGCGGGCAAGTCGGCTTTACACCTTAGCGCTTTAAGCTTCGCTTAAGGGTTTTATACCGGTACCATGGCCGGAACCCAGGATAACCAAATGTAAATCAGGCCGGGGTTTTGGTGAATCACGAAGCGGAGCTCAAAGGGGGTTGCGCAGCCAAGTGATTACACCCAAAAACCCGGTCCTATGAAGCATAATTCCGAAATCCCACTAATTCAGTTGGCGATAAGAACATATCTCTTCTTCAATCTTATCATCAGGGGAAGAAATCAGATGCGACAAACCCCTCTTCATCCAGATATTCACGGAGCCTGTCGATGATCCTTTTCTCCAGCTGCCTGACCCTCTCCCTGGTGATCCCCAACTCGTCCCCAAGTTCCTGAAGTGTCAGGGGATCATCTCCCATCCACCTTGAGGTGAAGATCTTCCTGTCCCTTTCTGGCAATGTTGCGACGAAGGCTGCCAGCTTTTCCAGGTACAAGCTCTTTGCCTGCGCGTTTGCTACCAGGTTCTCCGCGTCCGGCTGTTGTGAAGGAATGATGTCGAGAAGCGTAAACTCATCTGAATCCCTCCCTCTTGATGCTTCCAGTGATACGTCGCCGCCACTCAGCCGCTGAGTCATCTCCTCCACCTCGGACTCCTTGACGTCAAGAGATTCGGCGATAGCCTTTACGTCCGGTTCGATACCCATTTTCCGGAGTTTCTCTTTTTCTTTACCAAGCCTGAAATAAAGGGTCCTTTGGGCCTGAGTCGTCCCCAGCTTCACCATTCTGGCGTTGTTCATAATGTACCTTATGATATATGCGCGAATCCACCAGGCGGCGTAGGAGGAAAACCTTACTCCTCTGTACGGGTCGTACTTCTTCACAGCATGCATGAGACCCACATTGCCCTCCTGGATCAGGTCGAGGATATCTCTCCAGAGCTTCCTGT
>QIFJ01000177.1 GCA_003229755.1 Pseudomonadota bacterium | reverse complement strand
GCGTGAAGATCGAGAGCGAGAACCAGACCCTGGCCTCCATTACCTTCCAGAACTATTTCAGGATGTACAACAAACTGGCGGGGATGACAGGAACTGCTGATACGGAGGCTGCAGAGTTTAAAAAAATATACGACCTTGATGTTATCGTAGTACCGACTCACATGCCTATGATCAGGGAAGATTTTCCCGATGTCATCTACAGGACAAGAAAGGAAAAAAACAACGGGATTCTCGAAGAGATCGTTGACTGCCACGATAGAGGGCAGCCGGTTCTGGTAGGAACAACCTCAATTGAGAATTCAGAGCTTCTGTCGAAGATGCTCAAGAGAGAGGGTATTCCCCATCACGTTCTTAACGCTAAGCATCATGAGAATGAGGCGGAGATCATCGCCCAGGCCGGCCGCCAGGGCTCCGTGACTATTGCGACCAATATGGCAGGGCTGGTACCGATATAGTCCTCGGAGGGAACGCCCAGTTTCTTGCCATGAGAAAAGCGAAACACACGGAGGGAGAAGAATACGAAAAAGCACTCGACGATTACCGGTCAATATGCGCCGGGGAGCGGGAAAATGTCCTTGAAGCAGGCGGACTCCATATACTCGGTACAGAGCGGCACGAGAGCAGGAGGATCGACAACCAGCTCAGGGGCCGGTCCGGCCGCCAGGGAGATCCCGGATCTTCGAGATTCTTCCTAAGCCTCGATGATGACCTGATGAGGATCTTTGGTTCCGAGAAGATCTCCGGCCTGATGGAAAAGCTTGGCATGACAGAGGGACAGGAGATCGAGAACCGGATGGTCAGTAAGGCAATAGAGAACGCCCAGGCGAGGGTTGAAGGGCACAACTTTGACATACGCAAGCACCTCCTCGAATACGATGACGTCATGAACAAACAGCGCGAAGTTGTCTATGGCCAGAGGAGAGAGATACTGAACTCAGAGGATCTTTCCGAGTGGGTGAGTGAGATGGCGGCGGATGTCCTGGCATACGAAATGGATATTTATATCGATCCGAAGGCGCACGGAGATGAATGGGATACCGAAGCGTTGTCTGACAGGATCTATTCGATCTTCGGAGTTCGCCCTGACGAGGAAATATTTTCCGGGACCGTCGATGAGATCTATGAAGCGTTGACAGAAAGCGTGCAAAAAAAATATGCCGACAAAGAAGTACAGTATGGACCGGATCTGATCCGGCATCTGGAGCGGATTTTCCTGCTCCAGATCCTGGACACGCAGTGGAAAGATCATCTTTATAACATGGATCAACTGCGGGACGGGATAGGACTCAGAGGATACGGTCAGCGGGACCCCCTTTCAGAGTACAAAATAGAGGGTTTCGGAATGTTCTCAGAGGTGATGGACAGGGTACGAGAGGAAACAGTAAAGACGCTTTACATGGTACAGATATCTCAGGAAGAGGAGGATCTCCCCGCACGCAGGCAGCAGAGGATGGTCATGGGTCGGGGTGACACGAGCCATGCGGATGAAAAACCCCGGACCGTGCGACGCGAGGGAAAGAAAGTCGGGAGAAATGAACCATGTCCCTGCGGTTCGGGCAAAAAATACAAGAAGTGCTGCGGAGCGGTTTGAGATGAGTTGACAGGTCTATAAAAAGTCGCTCATCGCTCAATTAGTTGGTGGTCAATATATAATAAATGGGTTCCGGTAAAAGACCCTTCGCCTTCGCAACCCCCTTTTAGCTTCGCTTCAGGGTCTTTTACCGGAACCCTGGATGAATAAATATATATCAGGGCCGGGTTTTTGGGTGTAATCACTCGGCTTTGCAGGAGCACTTGAAGGGTAGAATCGGGGAACCGGTGACATCTAAAAACAAAATAGAAGTCATCAATGTGCCCATTGAGGGGCGCCCAGATCAATAACTTGCATTTTACTATCGCGCCCGTGCATGGGCGCCCGGATCAATGACATAAACCTTGAGTCATTGATCCGTGAGGGAAGCGGAAACGACGCTTTTCGCTTCCCGTGGAGTGAAAAGCCGCTCACGGGCTTTTCACGACAAATAACAATTACCTGTGAGGAAAGTAAAAATGACACTTTTCACTTTCTGCGGAGTAAAAAGCCACGGTTGGACTTTTTACGACCCTACTAAACAATGACTATGACAGTAGAGCATAGGTCGCCAAAGATCCTGGTTGTGGATGACGACCGCTTTTTCCTGGAGAATATCCTCGAGATCATGCGGATCTGCGGTCTTGAAGCTGAAAGTGCCTCGAGCGGAGGTGAGGCTCTCGAAGCGATGAAGAGGGATGATTGGGATGTGGTAATAACCGACCTCGTCATGGCCGACCTGACCGGCATAGATCTTTTGAAGGCCATTAAAAAGCAGACGCCGACCCTGCCTGTAATATGTATCAGTGGGGTGGAATCCTTTGAGGCTTCTGTTGAGATGATCAGGAACGGGGCTTTCGATTTCCTGGCAAAGCCGATCAAGCCTGACAGGCTCATCGATACCGTGAACAGGGCCTATGCCACCCATAGAGAGGCGAAAGAGAAGGAACGGTTGATAGAGCGATCCCAGGCATGGACAAGGGAACTGCTGACCCTTCGTCACCTGGGGGAATCCTCCGGGAGGGATATTCTAAAAACGTTGTTCAGAAATACTGTGGAAGCGGTTTCGGATACTCTCCAGGTAGAGACGGTGTCGCTGATGCTGATGGAGGCCGAGAAGCTGGCTGTAACAGATGCCATTGGACTTCCTGCGGAAGTTATCGGTCGTGTGCAAGTCAAGGTGGGCACAGGGATCTCCGGATGGGTTGCCGAGAAGGGAGAGCCCCTTCTAATAAATAACATTGAGCAGCACGAACTTTTTGCGCCTTCGTCATTTTCGGAGCAGTATTCTACCCAATCGGCAATGTGTGTGCCGTTAAAAAGAGGCGACAGGGTTCTGGGCGTATTAAACGCCAACAACAAGCTGAATGGGACACCTTTTTCAGAAACCGATCTGGACCTTCTTGTAACTATAGGGTCCCAGGTTGCCCTTGCCATTGATAACACGCGCCTGTTTTATGGCCTCGAAGAGAAAGCAGAAGCACTTGAAAAGGCACATGAAGAGCTTGTCAGGCTTGACAAGGACAAGACGGAGCTGATCCTGAATATCTCCCATGAGCTGAAAACGCCCCTGACATCCATAATAGGCTTCGCCAGCCTGATCCATACCCTTGACTTGCAGGGCGATATGAAAGACCTGAGCGATTACCTGAAAAGGCTGGAGGATTCGGCCGTCCGTCTGAACCATATTGTAGAGAGAATGCTGGAACTTTTCCGTTTCGAAGCGGGACGTGTTCCCTGGAACGAGGACTATCATCAACCCTCGGACATAATTGCCAATACTGAGGATAATTTGGGCAGACAACTCAGGAACAGAGAAATAGTGAAGTCGTATGGAGAAGCCTGGAATAGCAGAGTGATAGGTGATCTTCCCATGCTTACCAGGACTCTCGAGCTTGTAATTGAAAATGCAGTGAAGTTTTCTCCGGAGGGTTCTTCCATAACTGTTGAGGGCAATTGGTTATCCGAACTCCCCCGGATCCCGGACTATGCTCTTAATCAATCCCTCGATACGGTCAGCGGGTCGAATGGATGGTTCGAGTTCATTGTTACCGATCAGGGTGAGGGGATGGAAGAAAGAGAGATACCCTATATTTTCGAAAAATTCAGGCAGCTTGGAGATATAATGACAACCAAACCTCCCGGGGTAGGGTTGGGGCTTTCTATTTCCAGAGCGATCATAGAGCGCCATCGGGGTGCGATCTGGGTAAGTAGTACTCCGGGCGAAGGCAGCAGCGTGCATCTTCTGCTGCCCGGTAAAAAGGATTAACTGAAATGAAAGGACCATCAGGCCGGGTTTTTGGGTGTAATCACTCGCCTTCGCAACCCCCTTTGAGCTTCGCTTCGTGATTCACCAAAACCCCGGCCTGATATGTGTTTATTCTACCTTCGAAATACCATGGGTGTTAGCTCATGGTAGTTAACTTATCCAGGGTTCCGGTAAAAGGCCCTGAAGCGAAGCTCAAAGGGGGTTGCGAAGGCGAAGGGGCTATTTACCGGAACCTGTTTATTATGTATGAATACCAGGTAATTGGGAGATGAACTGAATGAAGAAGCATTCTATTCCCGGTATCTCCTTTTCCTCAGTATCCGCGGATGTCAGGGGCAAAGGAGAGGACAGGCTTGATATGGGGCTGATCTTCTGTCACGGCCTATCCGCGGCAGCAGGCATATTTACAACTAACAGTATGGCTGCTGCTCCAGTGAGACTGTGCAGGGAACGCCTCGTCTCGGGCGGAGTCAGGGCTGTCCTGGTCAACAGCGGCAACGCCAACGCCATGACCGGTGAAGAGGGATACGAGGACGCACTCGCCCTGTGCGGATCAGCTGCCGAGCTTCTGGATGTACCGGAAGAGTCAGTCATTTTCTGTTCAACAGGGGTCATCGGCGAGCGTCTACCTGTTCACAGGATGGGAGAGGCCCTCCCTCGGTTGACGGGAAACCTTTCTGAAGGGGGTGCAGGTCCCTTTTCGGAAGCGATCCTCACTACGGACACTTGTACCAAGATCGCCGGCCAACTGGCAGAAGTATCTGAAGGAACAGCCAGCCTGCTTGGTATCGCCAAGGGTGCCGGTATGATAGCCCCGAAGATGGCGACTATGCTGGCTTTCATAATGACTGATGCGGATATTGAGCCTGATGTTCTGCGGGATATGCTGAGAGAGGTTAACCAGGAGACCTTCGATGCAATAACCGTTGACGGGGATACATCCACCAACGACACAGTGGTTTTCATATCCTCCGGCGCCGGACCTGTGGTCAGGAACAAACAGGATATTCAGGCCGTAAGTGCCGCGCTCAAGGATGTGTGCCTTGATCTGGCGGAGCAGATCGTATCCGACGCAGAGGGAGCTACCAGGGTCGTGCAGATCCAGGTAGATGGTGCTGCTGATGACGACCAGGCGCGGTCTGCAGCCAGGGCCGTGGCGGAATCGCTCCTTGTGAAGACAGCTTTTGCAGCAGCGGATCCAAACTGGGGCAGAATAGCCGCGGCAGTAGGATATTCAGGGGCTGAAGCTTCATCCGATATGTTATCCCTCAGTATCGGTGACGTCCAGGTACTTGACTGTGGCCGTCTCGTGGACGGATATGATGAGGACATGGCAGCAGAGCAGATGGGCCAGAAAAGATACATCGTCAGTATTTCCCTGGGGAACGGACCGGGCTCTGCCAGTATGCTCACTACCGATTTGACCGAAGAATATGTCAGGATCAATTGTGAATACCGGTCCTGATGAGTGATTGGTGATTAGTGGAACCAACAACTAACAACTTCTAATATCTAATTTCCAATCTCTACTGCTCTAATTTCGGTTCATCTCCAAATGGTTCATCTCCAAATTAGTTGGTGATTAATACATAATAACCGGGTTCCGGTAAACAGCCCCTTCGCCTTCGCAACCCCCTTTGAGCTTCGCTTCAGGACCTTTTAACGGAACCCTTCATGGATAATGGTGAATCACGAAGCGGAGCTAGCCCCACGCGCAGGCGAGTGATTACACCCAAAAGCCCGGCCTTTTGATGGCACTTTACCGAAATTCCACCAACTAATCGGGAGATGAACCCTCTTTTTAAATTAACCATTAATGGAACTTCAGCCAGAGCATAATACTCATGGCAAAACCGGTGGTTTTTGTCTCTGACACCATGTTTCTACACTTCGTGGATGACATGGAAAAATAGTATGCTAGATTTAAAGGAAAACAATCTGGTCGGTAATTTCAGTAACTATTCAGAATGATCAGGAGGTTAATATGTGGTCAAGGATGGGAATTCCGTTTGTTGTGCTGACCTTGGCTTTCGCGGTAACATACGGTGGATCGGCTCTGGCCCTGCATGAAGGCAGCTCAGGCACATGGGAAACCAGGACTGATTATAATACCGAGCCGCCACTTCCCGTGGCCAATGGCGATGCAGTCTGGCAGTACATCAAAAAGACAAAAAAGTACAAATGGTGGCCCAAATGGCCGGGAAAGAAGAAGTTCTATGAGGGTACTCAGCCCCATGGAGCACTACTGACAACCCGTGTTACATGGGATGCCAAGAAAGTCATCAAGAAGAAAAGGGGTGTATTTGATAACGGCGCCATCATTGTCAAGGAGAATTACATGCCTGACAAGACACTCGATTCGGTGACCGTTATGTATAAAGTCCAG
>QIFJ01000213.1 GCA_003229755.1 Pseudomonadota bacterium | reverse complement strand
ATGAAGTTACATAAGGATACGTGCCGTGGTCGATATCCAGGTGACTTCCCTGGGCTCCTTCAAAAAGGACATTGCGGCCTTCGTCAACCGCACTTCTGACAAGATCTGAAGTATTGACAATACAGGACTTGAAGTGGGCCGCCTTGATCATGGCGGATTCGAATATCTCCAGTTCGTCAAAAGGCTCCTTACCGAAAAACTTCTCGAGCACGAAGTTTTTGTACTCGAGCAGCTCCTGGAGCTTCTCTCTCAAAGTATCGGGATGCAGGAGATCACCAATCCGAATCCCGTTCCTGATAATTTTATCCTCGTAGGCAGGCCCGATACCTCTCCCGGTGGTTCCGATCGCCTTTGAACCCCTTCTCTCCTCTCTTGCCAGGTCCAGGGCTACGTGGTACGGCATAATAACGTGGGCGCTCTCACTGATAAAGAAACGTCCGGTCAGTTCTATACCTCTGGCCTCCAGCTTTTCCATCTCCTCAACAAGTGCCTCGGGGGAGACGACAACACCATTACCTATGACGCACTGCTTGCCGGAGTGGAGGATCCCGGAGGGGATCAGGTGCAGGATGAATGTCTCGTCACCGACAACTACCGTGTGCCCGGCATTGTGGCCGCCTTGAAATCGCACTACCATATCAGCGCGGTCGGTTAAGACGTCAACTATCTTGCCCTTACCCTCATCTCCCCACTGGGAGCCGAGAATTATGAGATTGGACATATTAACCCTCCCGCGAATTATCCAGCATGTCTTCCAGGGTGCAGAAGCTTGTCTTGCCCGTGGTCTGATCCAGCTTTTTGAACTCCCTCTCACCTGCCAATATGAGGATCTCCCTCACCCTGTGGGCTTTCGCATAGGAAATGAGGCCACCGTCATCAATATCCCTGATGAGGGATATTACCCTCAGGCCCATACCCCTCAGTTCCATGGCAACAGCAAGCCCTGCCTCTCTGTCACCAGTCCTGTTTACCAGCATACAGGACACCCTGTGGGTCGGTGAGGCCCCGGCAGCCGCTATTTCCACCAGCTCCAGGATATCTATGGCAAAACCAGTGGCGGGTGAAGGTGAACCGAACTGTTCGGCAAGGTTATCGTATCTTCCTCCCTTCAGGACGGCCCCACCGGTACCTGAGAGATAGCCGGAAAAAACGATACCCGTATGATATCTGAAAGACGCAAGTTCACCGAGATCAACCTTCAAAAGATCCCGGTCGATATTGTAACAGGTAACCAGGTCCATGACCTCTTTTAGATTTTCTATCGCGGCGGCACACCTTTTGTTAACAGGCTCAATGCCTTCCGCACTGTCCATAGCCCCTGCCCTGTACTCGGAAAGGGCAAGAAACGATCCTTTAAGGGTGGAAGATACGCCTGTTTCATCCAGGATCCGGCTCATCCGGGACGAATCCTTCCTGTTAGCAGCGTCCATCAGCCTGTCCTCCACCTCAGGGGAAAGTTGGGCTTCATCCAGAAGACCTCTGGCGTAGTCCACCTGCCCCAGTGATATCCTGAAGTCAGAAAGGCCGATATCGCGGAGGGACCCCACTGCCAGAGCCACAATCTCCGCATCCGCCTGAGGATCGTCAAGTCCCAGGAGCTCCGCACCGGCCTGTATCATCTCCCTCCTCGGATGTCCCGGATCAGTGGGATATCTGTAAACATCCATAATATAGGAGAGGCGCAGGGGCCGCGGCACATCCTTCAGCGCAAGCGCCGCCATTCTGGCAACCTGCGGTGTGACGTCTGAACGCAGTACCATCATCCTTCCGGTGAGCCTGTCTACCATCTTGAAGGCTATATCCAGTTCAGCCTGGGACAGGCCCCGGGCCATTACGTCCATATACTCCATGGCCGGGGTCCTGACCTCCTGATATCCCCACTTACCGAAGACATCCAGAAGCTTTCCCTCAGTCTCCCTGATAAAGGCGGCCTTCGGCGGAGGCATCTCAAAAACGCCGGAGGGCATTGTATAAGTCTTTCCGGAGATCCTGTCAGTCATTTTTTCGCACCTGCGGTCCAGAGCATTAGAACATTAGAGCATTGGAGCATTAGACTTATGAATAATAAACCATAGATCTTTAATGATCTAATTTTGGATCATCTCCTGATAAGTTGGTGGTCAATACATAATGCATGGGTTCCGGCAAAATAAACCCGAGTGATTACACCCTAAAGCCCGGCCCTATGAATACACTATACCGATATCCTACCAACTAATCGGGAGATGAACCCGAATTTCCAATTTCCGGGTTCGAGCCCGTGAACGCAAAAAGGGCGCGGGCAGGCAGAAATCCTGACCGCGCCAGGGAATTACCCTAGAAATTCACCTTGGTTACAGTCTTGATATGGGGCAGTTCCTTCAGCTCCTCGATAACTTCGTCACCCGGCTCTGAATCCACCTGCAGGAACGATAGAGCCTTTCCTCCCGGTTTATCCCGTCCTATCTGCATGCTGGCGATGTTGACCCCATGCTTGCCCAGGGTCATTCCCAGATTTCCAATGAATCCCGGCCGGTCGTCGTTGGTGAGAACCAGCACATTACCTACAGGAATAGCTTCCATTGAGAAGGCATCGATCCAGATAATCCTTGATTCCCTGCCCTCGAAGACAAATCCTGCAGCGACTTTGGTCTTCCTTCCGGAAGAGAGGGTAACCTCTATCAGATTGGAGTAGTCCTCCGGCTCAGAGCTTTTCACCTCGTTGACCTTAAGACCTCTTTCTCCGGCCAGGACTGATGCGTTCACGAAGTTGACCGCCCCGATCCCCATGACAGGCTCCATGACGCCCTTTAAAACGCTTATCGTTATCGGTTCCAGGGGCAGGTCTGTGACCGATCCCGAATACCGGATCTGCACCGATTCTGGCGCGAAGCCCGCGAGTTGTACCGTGAGGCTGCCCAGTTTTTCGGCCAGTTCAAAGTACGGCTGAACCAGAGGGAGAACGTCGCTGCTCACGGACGGCACATTCACCGCGTTGGTAATAGTACCGTTCACCAGGTAGTCGGCGATCTGGTTTGCCACCGCGATCGCGACGTTCACCTGTGCTTCGTCTGTGGACGCGCCCAGGTGGGGAGTCAGAATGACGTTCTCGAGGCCAATAAGGGGATTGTCTGCCTCCGGCGGCTCAGAGGAGAAAACATCGAATGCGGCACCGGCCACAAGCCCCTTCTCCAGGGCCTCGGCAAGGTCCGTTTCACTGACTATCCCTCCCCTGGCACAATTGATTATCCTCACCTCGGGCTTCATCTTTTTGAAAGCTTCAATGTCCAGCATATTTGATGTCTCATCCGTCCTGGGAACGTGAATGGAGATGAAATCGGAGCGTTGGTAAAGTTCCTCCAGATCCACCAGTTCGACCCCCAGCTTAGACGCGGCTTTCCCGGAAATATAGGGATCGAAGGCTATGACGTTCATGGCCAGGCCCTGTGCCCTCTCGGCCACTATAGTTCCGATGTTCCCTACACCGATAATGCCCAGGGTCTTGTTCATCAGCTCAACGCCCATGAAGCGCTTCTTCTCCCACTTGCCTTCCTTCATGGTGGCGTTGGCCTGGGGTATGTGACGCGCCAGGGCGCACATCATGGATATGGCGTGCTCGGCTGTGGTCACGGTATTACCGCCGGGGGTGTTCATGACCACTATCCCCCGTTTGGTGGCCTCCGGGATGTCCACATTGTCCACACCGATACCAGCCCTTCCAACGGCCTTGAGGTTCGATGCCGCCTCAATGATCTCGGCAGTAACTTTAGTGGCGCTTCTTATCACCAGCGCGTCGTAGTTACCTATTATCTTCTTGAGCTCCTCCGGCGTGAGGCCTGTATTAACGTCTACTGAAAGGCCCGGTGCTCTTTCGAGAATTTCCACCCCTGCGGGAGAGAGTTTATCACTGACTAATACCTTCATCCAGGCACCTCCATTACACGAGCACTTCTTCAGCGGCCCGGACACCGGCTCCCAGTTCAACCGGGTGTCCCAGGTCACGCAGGGTCATTTCCACCGCGGCGACACAGGTCACCATGTCCAGGGCATCCAGGTAGCCCATATGGGACAGCCTGAAGATCTTGCCCTTGGCGTGATCCTGCCCGCCCGCTATTGTAACACCGTACTTCACCCTGAGATGCTTGACAATTGCCTGGGCGTCCATCCCTTCAGGCGCAAGAACCGCCGTTAAAGAATCGGATGGAGAATCAGGGGCGAAGAGCCTCAATCCCAGTGCCTTCATGGCTTCCCTTGTAGCCTCTGCATAGGAGGCGCACCGGGAAAAGACTGACTCCAGTCCCTCCTCCCTGATCTCCCTGAGGACCTGCCGGAGGCCCACTATGAGGGAGACGGCAGGCGTATAGGCTGTGCTCAACTTCGCGATACCTTTACGCTCCTTTTGCCAGTCAAAATAGTAGCGCGGCTGCGTACACCTTTCCACAGCGTTCCATGCCTTTTCGCTCACCGAGGCAAAGGCAAGGCCCGGAGGGAGTCTCCATGCCTTCTGGGAGCCGCCCACAACGATGTCCAGCCCCCACTCATCGACAGGAATGTTCATCACTCCCACCGCGGTTATGCCGTCTACAACGATCAGTGTGTCATCGTAGCCTTTGACGATATCGGCTATTTCCTTTACCGGATGGGACACACCGGTGGAGGTCTCGCTCGCCTGGATAAAGACCGCCCTGATGGATGGGTCTTCTTTCAGATGGTCGGCAATAAGCTTCGGATCCACCGCCTGACCCCACTCCACATCGAGGTCGACAGGCACGCCGCCATATGTGGTTACCAGCTGGGACCAGCGCTCCCCGAACTTCCCTCCCCGGACACAGATAGCCTTGTCACCGGGATTGAGGGTGTTCGAAACAGCCCCCTCCATGGCGCCTGTTCCGGAGGACGCGAAGAGCAGAACGTCACCCTCCGTCTGAAAGACGTACTTCAGACCCTCGAACACTTCTTCAAGAATGGGCGTGAATTCCGGAGCGCGGTGGTGGAGTATGGGCTTTGCCATCTCCAGAGCGGTTTCAGGTGAAATATCCACCGGACCGGGCGAGT